>RZYT01000077.1 GCA_009930195.1 Spirochaetia bacterium
CGCATGATGGCAATATCGGTGATGGACTGGTGGCTGGCCCCGTCGAAGGAGTCGGAAAGCCCACCATACGCCCCGGCAATGATGACCGGCAGGTTGTTGTAACAGATGGTGTTCCTGATCTGGTCGGTAGCCTTCAGTGCCAGGAAGATGGCAAAGGCGTTTACAACCGGATGATATCCTGCCGTTGCCATTCCTGCTGCAATATCCACCATATTCGCCTCTGCGACGCCAATATTGAAGAACCGATCAGGAAAAGCCTTGCCGAACAAGGCACTCTTGGTGGAGGAGGATACGTCCGCATCCAGGACCACCAACTCGGGGTGGGTTGCCCCCAACTCGGCAAGCTTCTTGCCGAAAGCATCTCTCATGGCTTCGCTCATAGTGCGGCCTCCTTCTTCTTCAGATCCGATCGAAGTTCCTCAATCCCCTTTGCGTAGGAGTCATCATCGATGACCGCCCCGTGCCAGGTGTTCTTGCCTTCGGTGAAGGAAACACCCTTACCCTTGATGGTGTCGTAGATGACGGCCTTCGGCCACACATCATCGCTGTCCATCCAGGCAAACGAGTCAAGAACTTCCTCGGTATTGTGTCCATCGTAGGCTTTGGGGGCCACATGCCAACCAAAGGAGGTGAGCTTGTCTGCAAGCGGGCCGAGGGGCATGATCTCATCGACCGTACCGTCAAGCTGGACCTTGTTGTAATCGATCATCAGCACGAAGCGCTCGGTCTTGAACTTGGCAGCGCTCATGATCGCTTCCCAGCTCTGGCCCTCATTGAGACACCCTTCACCGCTGACAACATAGGTCCACCACTTCTTGTTTGCAAGCTTGGCGGCCATCGCCATACCCAGCCCGACCGAAAGACCGTGTCCAAGGGCTCCGGTGGACATGTCGACACCGGGAAGCTTGTTCATGCACGGATGGCCCTGCAGGCGGGAATCGAGCTTGCGGAACGTGGAGAGTTCCTCAACCGGGAAAAACCCGCGGTGGGCAAGCATGGTGTAGAGATTCATCGATGCATGGCCCTTGGAAAGGATGAGGCGGTCACGATCATCCCACTTTGGATCGGTTGCCTTGACTGCAAGGCGATTGAAATAGAGGGCCGTCATCAACTCCGCACTCGAAGCGGCACCACCCCAGTGTCCGGTTCCCCGGTCGTGGAGGGTATCGAATATAACGGTCCGGAAATATGCAGCCAGTGCAGCAAGTTCGGTTGCATTGAACTTCCGTTCTGGTTGGCTGAGCAACTCCTTGACACTTTTACTCATCAGGAAACTCCTTCTTCTGCAGGGTAATGAGGGAGATATCTCACACTGTTCTCTGCATTGTGTACTGTATACAATATTGATACCACGTCAATGCATCCTTGTCAAAGGGAATCGTGCACTCTTCCAGCAATTTCTTGAAAATCTTCTGGGTTTCCTGCTTAATCTTTGATTAAAAACAGGAACCATCAATTTCTGCCTCATTGTTCAAGCAAAATACCAACTTGAAAGTTTTTTGTACACAATTAACATTGACGAATGAGAAAAATCCTTTTACAGTTACAGAAAGTAGTTGAGGTGAACAGTATGCCAAAATGCATCCAGAACAGTCTTTCAGATCAAGTCTATACCATGCTCAAGGAGCAGATTCTCTCCGGCCAGCTCAAGGGCGGGATGAAGATTCCCGAAGAGTCCCTTGCAGAGCAGTTCGGGGTCTCCCGCACCCCTATCCGTGAAGCCATCAGGAGGCTCAGCGAATACGGCTTGATCACCATCAAGCCCCGAAGCCATGCAATTGTTTCCATCATCACCGAGCAGGAAGCCAATGACATCGCAAAGGTACGGGTTTCGCTTGAGCAACTTGCCATCGACTCCATTGATGAAGCCTCCTACGCAGCAAACGTGAAGGAACTCAGCCGCTATGCCGCTGATTGCCAGTACGCGATGGGTATCGGAGACCGGGCCACAGTATTTGAGCAGGACAGCCTGTTCCACCTTGCCTTGATCCGCTCATCAAAAAACAGCGCACTCATCAACATCTGCGAACGCCTGGATGCAAAGATCCAGCAATTGCGCATTGCCCAGAACCTTCCCGATGATGAGCTTTCCTACTACCTCTCCCAACATGCCCAGATGATGAGTCTTTTGCGCAATGGGGAGAAGGAAGCCTGCAAGCGCATGCTGTATGAGCACATCACCCATGACCTTACCAGCCACATGACAGGACCGAATGCATGAACAAGAATGACCTGCTGCTCATCTATGGAAGCGATGAGCGTTCCATGACAGAAGCCTTGCTCAACCGTATGGATCTTGAAGCCATGATCGGCAGCAAGGATGCCCGCATTGCCCTGAAGCCCAACCTGGTGGTTGCAGTGAAACCAGAAAGCGGTGCCACCACCCACCCCGGGATTCTGGTTGCCATCATTGAGCACCTCCAGAAGAGGGGCTACCACAACATCTCCATTGTGGAGAGTGCCTGGGTCGGGGACTCCACCAAGGAGGGCTTCCGGGTCAACGGATACCAGCAGATCAGCAAAAAGTACCAGGTCCCCCTCATCGACGTAAAAGATGATGAGTATGTGAAAAAGACGGTGGACGGCATCACCATGGAGGTGAGCAAAACCATCCTGGAAACCGATTTCCTGATCAATCTTCCGGTGCTCAAGGGCCACTGCCAGACAGCGATGACTTGTGCGTTGAAAAATATGAAGGGCTGTCTCTCCGACCGTTCCAAACGCTTGTTCCACACCCTCGGATTGCATCGCCCCATTGCCGCATTGAACAAGGTGCGTGCAGCGGACCTCGTCATTGTGGACAGCCTCAATGGCGATCTCGATTTTGAGGAGGGTGGCAACCCGGTGGAGACCAATAGGATGTTTGCCTGCACCGACAGTGTGCTGTGCGACAGCTACGGGGCTTCTCTGATGGGTTTTGAGCTGAGGGATGTCCCCTACATCGGGTTGGCTGAGCAGCTCGGTGTAGGCAGCAGCGATCTTGGCAAAGCCAATCTCATCCAGCTCAACGAACCGAGTGAGGAAGAGCCCCATCGTCCTACCGGACAGGCCAATTACCTGGGCAAGCATACCGAGGCAGACAGTGCCTGCTCGGCTTGCTATGGCAACCTCATCCATGCCCTGAAGCGACTTGATGAGGTGAATCGTCTCAAGCAGCTGAAACAACCGATCTGCATCGGACAAGGGTTCAAAGGGGTGAGCGACCCGTCCAAGGTAGGGGTGGGCATCTGCACCCGAGGCCTGGGGAAAAGCCTTCCGGGTTGTCCCCCGAAGGCTATTGATATGATCAGATTCATCAAGGAACTCAACGACTAGAGCAAGGCTCTTGCCAAGGAGTCCATGATGTCCCAGTCTTTTGAAGTGATGGTCAGGGAGAGCGCTTTTGCGTTCTCCTCCATCTGTTCGGGCTTGCGTGCCCCACACAGGACGTTCATCGTCGGATAGGCTTGCTTTGTCCACGCTATGACCAGATTCCCTACCGTAGCATGATACTTCTGTGCCATCCCCTCGAGGGAGTGGAGCATTGCCTGCACCCGTTCCCGTTTGCCCGGTTCAAACCAGCTGATGGAAGTTTTGGCAGAGCCAATGACCTGTTCACTTGCCTTACCGGTCAACAGTCCTCTTTCAAGCGGGCTGTATGCCTGGAAGGTGATGCCCTGCTCTGCACAATAGGAAGCAAGCTCTGCCTTGTTTCGGGTGAGCATGCTGTAGCGTTCCTGGATCAGGGCAGGCTTTCCGTGCTTCTGATACTCCTTCAGGTGGTCCAACTCCACATTGCAGGCCCCATAGGAACGGATTTTCCCCTCTTTCTGCAAGGCTTCCAAGGCCTCAACCGTTTCCTCAATCGGGGTGAAAAAAGGTTCGATTGACTGCCAGTGGGTCAAAAGCAGGTCGATATGATCTGTCTTCAGGCGGACAAGGCTCTCTTCCACCTGCTTTTGTATACTCCGGGGGCTGAGGTTGCGACGGATGACAACCCCATCGCGGCTCTTGTGCACCGAGCCATCGTCATCCGCTCCCCAGACAAGACCGCACTTGGTCGCCAGAATGCAGGAAGAACGTCTGCCCTGCAGGGCCTTGCCGAGCAAATCCTCACTCAGGCCATTACCGTAGGCAGGGGCTGTGTCGATGAAGGTGACGCCCAGCTCCAGGCTTCTGTGGATGGTCTTGATCGAAAGCGCATCATCGCTCTCTCCCCAACTGTCCCCTCCCCCGATCGCCCAGGTTCCCAGGGCAAGCGCGGGTATCTCCATATCAGTGTTTCCCAGTTTCATCGTACACTTCTCCATGCATCGAGCAACGTTCGCTTTGCATTGGCAACCACCAAGTCGGCATCCTCACCTGCCTGAGGCTTCACCTCAAAGGAGAGAATGTTTGTCTTTCCCTCTCCCAAGTAGCCGATATCCTTCATCTTCTGCAGGAATGCAGCAAGATACTCAGTATCGTTCTCAGAGCCCGGGTAGCCAAACCTTGGGTGGTAATCACCATAGCTGGGATGGGAAGGATCGCTGATGAGGGTATTGCCCACATGCACATGACGAATGTAGGCAGTGATCGGATCGACCGCCTCATCAATGCTCTCCCCGATCATCGGGATGTGTGAGCAATCGATCATGATGCCGAAGTTCGCATGCACTGCGGAAACGGCCTTGGCATACTCTGCGACCAGGGAGGCAGGACCCAGGAGCGACTTCTTGTCGATGGTGTGGTCGAATACCTCCAAGACCACCGGCATGTTGCCCTTCTCAGCAGCATAGCTGCAAAGCTCCTTGGTTGAGGCTACCAGAGAAGCAAGATACTCAGATTCCTTTCCCTTCTCATAGGAGCGGGAGAGAAACTGGAACTCGGTTGCCTGTAGTGCATAGGCTTCATCAATGCCCTTCTTCAACGCGTCTACAGCCGCCTTTCGCTGCTGCTCATCCAAGCTGTTGATATTCAGTTTCTGAGAGAAGAGCAGTGAATGACCGCTGTAGGTCGCCTCTGCATGGGCAGTCGATACCATTGAGGAGACAGTCTTGGAAAGGGATGCATAGGGAAGCGAACCCAGTTCCACCACACTGAAGAATGGATCGACAAGAACTCTCTTCAGGGCAGAGAGGTACTCCCCTGCACTCTGCATGGCCGAAGGATAGGCCATGGAGAGCACGATGCCCACTTTGCAATATGAGTGGATGTCATCTCTCATTGGGCTTCCCCCCCGAGCATCCGCTTCACTTTCTCACAGCAGAGAATCGGGGAGGCCAGAACCGGTACGCCGGCAATCTTTTGGGCCTGCTGTTGCAGATGTCCCATGGAGGCTTGGGCAAGGACGATGCAATCGTAGCCGTGCACCCCCTCGATCATCTCGAGCACAAGACGGTCATGGGTCTGCATATCACCGGCGCGCATGGCCGTGTAGGCTTCCTCATGATCCTGGGCATCAACGGTGATGGAGACTCCCGCCTTGTCTGCTTCCTGCCGGAGTTTGTTGATCGTAGGCTGGATGGTGCTCATGGCGGTGGCCACCACCTTGATCTTGCTTCCGATCCTCACTGCTTGCTCGGTCATCGCATCATCGATGGCGACCACCGGCACTCCGACGAACGGTCTGATCAACTGCACCGTCGGGGTGAGCGTGGAACAGGTCACCACAATGAGATCAGGCTTGGTGAGCTCACACGCCTTGATATCATTGAACAACCGATTTCTGTTCTCCAATGAGAAGACCCCGGTTTCGGCAGGATCGTTTGCCAGGAAATCATCCAGCAAATTGTGAATCTTCAGCTTCTCCCCCACCACCTTTTCCAAAAGTTCGGGAAAGGAAGCGAGGACCGGCCTCACGGTATGCACCATTGCAATACGTTTCATAACACCCTCCGACAGGTACCAGCATAGCATCAATGTGAGAAAAGGGATGAAGGATTTGCATCCTTCACCCCTCATGATTGGCATCAGGAATGCTTGAGCACCCCCTTTCCCTTATTTGTCCTTGCCGATGGAGGCGAGGTACTCTTTCTGGAAGTTCATGCCATAGGCAGTGAAGGTGGCTGCATCCATGTAGTCAGGAACCAGCTTCTGCTTCTCGATGTAACCCTTGTTCCACTCTTCAGTCTCGGAAACTTTCTTGAACACATCGGTCCAGTAGGCAACAGCCTCTGCACTCATGGTCTTCGGGGCAACGATGGATCTCCAGTTGGGGACCTCGACGTTCTTGTAGCCGAATTCGCTGAGGGTGGGAGCACTGTTGAGGTTGCCGGGGAAGCGGCTGGTGGACAGAGCCAAAATCGGGGTGATCTTTCCGGCCTCTACATACTGGGAAGCAGCAGCGGGCTTGGAGATCAAGAGGTCAAAATGACCGCCGAGGATGGCGGTGATGGCACCGCTGGTTGCATCGTGGGCAATGTAGGAGAGCTGGTCCTGGGAAACACCAAGTTCCGCGATGAGGGCAGCATGACAGGCAATATCATCACCCTTGGAACCGCCGAGCACCATTCTCTCACCGCGCTTGAGCGCTGCAAGCACTTCCTCGAAGCTCTTGTACTTGGACATTTCGCCTACGAAGATGAGGTGCTTGTCCACTGCCATGTGTGCGATGGGCTGGAAGTTCTCAAAACGGTTGTTGGTGTTCTTCACCATCGGCATCAAGTCGCCGCTGTTGAAGGTAAGCAGGGTGTGGTCAGCCTGGACGCCAGCCTTGATCTGGGAGACAAGGAGTCTTCCGACTTCACCGGCACCGTCGGTCTTGTACTGGACAACGACATTCTGTCCATTGAGCAGGTCTTCGGCAACAGCAATATCCATGATGGTGCGGGTGAAGATGTCAGAGCCACCACCGGGGGAGCTGGTCACATACCAGTCAATGTTCTTCGAAGGGGTGAAAGCCCCTCCGGCCTGGGCTTCAGCCTGGGCACCGGCAAAGACAGCAACGCTTACAAGCAGAGCCATGGTCAGTACGAGCGCAATTTTTCTCATTTTTCGTTCTCCTATTTGTTTCTTTCGGGGAAAACCCCGGAATTACCCTTTGTGGGAGTCCTGTTTCCAGTCCTCGTCCTATTTTTTCAGCACGCCAGTCTTCCTCAGCACGAATTTGACAACCGGGGTGAGGATGATGGCGAAGAGCACGATGATCAAAAAGGCAGCAATCGGCTTCTCGAAGAAGATGCCAAGGCTTCCGTGACTGATGATGAAGGCCTTTCGCATATTGGACTCAAGCAGCGGAGCCAAGACGAATGCCAGCAGCATCGGGGCGACTCCGTACCCATTGCGGTCAAGGATGTAGCCGAACAGACCCGAGAGGAACATGATGATCACGCCGTACATGGAGTTGGAGGTACTGTACCCGCCTACCACGCAGACAACGGTGATGATCGGGATCAGCATCTTCACCGGGACGGTGAGGATCTTGACCAGGAAGGGAATGATCCCCAAGGCAATCACGAGCGTCAGCAAGTTTGCCAGAAAGAGGCTGGCGATGAGGCCCCAGGCGAAGTCAGGGTTGGTGGAGAAGAGCAGCGGGCCGGGATTGAGGCCCCACATCATCAGACCACCAAGCAGGACGGCACCGGTACCCGAACCCGGGATGCCAAGGGCGAGCAGTGGAGCAAACGAACCTGCAGCGGCAGCGTTGTTTGCAGCTTCACAGCTGGCGATACCCTCGATGGCGCCACTGCCCAAAGGTTCTTCGCTCTTGAAGGCCTTCTGTGCAGCATACCCAAGGAATGCACCGGTGGTTGCCCCGGCTCCGGGAAGCACTCCGACAAAGGTTCCCATGAAACCGCTGCGGATTGCAGGAGGCAGCAGACGCCTGAAATCATGGAGTGTCAGCATCGAGCCTCTGATCGTCAGTTTCTGCCCGATGTGGGCTTCCACCTTCTTGTTGCGCTCTTCCATCAGCTTGAGCACCTGGCTGAATCCGACTGCTCCGATGACGAAGGGAGTGAACGGGATGCCGCCAAGCAGATACATGTTGCCAAAGTCATAGCGGGGACTGCCGGTAAGAGTGTCCATGCCCATGGATGCGAGGAGGATACCGACCATTGTCAGCACCACGCCCTTGGTCGGGCTCTCACCCACCAACCAACCGATGGAGGTCATTGCCACCAAAAGCAGTGCGGTCATCTCGGCCGGACCGAACTTCAGGCCGAGGTCTGCAAGCAGCGGGCCCATGAAAGTGAGAATCAACATCCCGATCAAGCCACCGATGAAGGACGACATGTTGGCAGTAAACAGGGCTTGACCAGGACGATTACGCTTGGTTGCCATCGGATACCCATCCAGTGCCGTCATGACCGCCGGTGAGTCACCGGGGATGTTGAGCAGGATGGCACTGAAGGACCCACCGTACATGTTGGCATAGTACAAGGAGCCGAGCATGATGATGGCGGTGGTGGGATTGAACTTATAGGTCAGCGGCAGCAGCAAGGCTACACCGGCCAGCGATCCGATGCCGGGCATGGCACCGACGATAAGGCCGAGCACAGCACCAAGCATGGTTACCAAGACATTTTCCAAGGTAAGGACTACTGAAAAGCCCATGAACAACATTTGCAGATTTTCCATAGCTTACCTCTTAGTATGCGATCAGATTGTAGATCAGGCCCTTGGGGAAAGGGACACCGAGCCACATGACGAAGGCCCCGATAACGATGGCCATAATGATGACAAGCCCAACAAGGGTGGTTTTCCAATTGTACTTCTCATACACCTTGAGCCACAGGATGACGAACAACGCCAGACTGGGGAGCATTCCGATCACCAAGGTTGCAAGCATGATGCCTATCACACCCAATGCCGGATACCAGTTCTCGATCGGATACTTCGTCTCCTCTTCTTTCCTCCCTCCCAAGAAGGCCAGAAGGCTGAGAGCAAGGAGAGCAAACCCGATGATGGTCGGGAAAAAGCCCGGAAGCGGGCCTCTGACCTCGTGCCAGAACCCATACTTGGTGATCCCGAGATAGATGAACAGAGCCGCTATCACTGCAGTAACAACGGGTATCACCATCTTGCTCGTAATCTTTTTCGTCTGCATGCTATCCTCTCTTCTTATGCTTGTTCGCGCAGGTGGTTGGCCATACGGGCAGCCATTTTCACTGCGTTTTCGAACGCACTTGTCTTCACAATGCCCTTGCCGGCAATATCATACGCAGTGCCGTGAGCACAGGTAACGATTGGGGCAGGAAGGCCTCCGGCGATGGTAATGCCTTCGTCGAAGCCACGCAGCTTGAGGGCAATCTGCCCTTGGTCATGATACATGGTCACTACGCCATCAAAATCCCCACGGAACGCCTTGATAAAGGTGATATCACTCGGATAAGGACCGCTGGCATCAATGCCCATCTCGCGTGCTTTGGCAATTGCAGGTTCGATCACATCAATCTCCTCGCGTCCGCACAGCCCGTGTTCTCCCGCATGGGGATTCAAGGCAGCAAGGGCAAGCCTGGGCTTTGCAATGCCGCTGTTCTTCAGACTGGTATGGGCGAGACGGACGGCACGAAGAATGCGGTCCACCGTCAGGTTGTTGCTCACTTCACTGATGGGAATATGGCTGGTGGTACGGGTGGTCCACAGGTCGCCCACCACATTGATCTCACCAAAGGGTTCGGTGTGGTTGAAGAGCTGGGCAAGATAGTGGTGTTCACTCTCAAGCTTGCATCCGGCTTCCTTCATGCCCGCCTTGTTCAGCGGTGCGAAACAGAAGCCATCAATCTTCTTTGCAAGATACAGCTCTGTGCAGAGCTTCAACCCGTCAAGGTTTGCCTTCCC
>RZYT01000358.1 GCA_009930195.1 Spirochaetia bacterium
CATGTTTGAGAGAGGGAGGAACAGGATGACCAATACCCAGGTTGAGGTGATGCAGTTCATCAAGGAGCAGGATGTACGCTTTGTCCGTCTCGTCTTCTGCGATATTTTCGGACAGATCAAGAACATCTCCATCTCAGCGGATGAGCTGGGAAGAGCCTTTGCAAGCGGCATCTCCTTCGATGCGTCTGCCGTAAAGGGCTTTCTGCAGGTTGATGAGAGTGATTTGTTGCTCTTTCCCGATCCCGCAACCCTCTCCATCCTCCCCTGGCGCCCGGCCCAAGGTCGGGTGGTGCGCTTCTTTTGCTCGATCAGACGCCCCGACGGCTCCCGTTTTGAGGGCGACGGACGCTCACTTCTGGAGGAGACTGTCCAGAAAGCCGCACTGCAAGGCTACCAGTTCGGCGTAGGTCCTGAGTGTGAATTCTACCTTTTCAAGCTCAATGACGAAGGGCAGCCCACCTATACTCCCATTGACCGGGGAACCTATCTGGATGTGGCTCCCCTGGACAAAGGGGAGAATGTAAGGCGTGAGATCTGCCTGAACCTGGAGCAGATGGGCTTCTATACCGAACGCAGCCACCATGAGTCAGGACCGGGGCAGCATGAGATTGATTTCAAGTACAGCTCTCCGCTTGAGGCTGCAGACAACTTCATTACCTTCAGATCGGTGGTGAAGACCATCGCAGACCGAAGCGGACTCTTCGCCTCCTTCCTTCCCAAGCCCCTGCCCACCGAGAGCGGCAGTGGGCTGCACATCAACCTCTCCATTACCCGGGAGGGGGAACAGAGCCGGCTGCTTGAACAGCAGATGACAGCCGGTATCCTCAACCGCATCAAGGAAATCTCCCTCTTCCTCAACCCCTTGGTGAACTCCTACGAACGGCTTGGTTCGTTCGAAGCTCCGCGCTATATCGGGTGGGGACAGGCCAACCGCTCACTTCTGATCCGCATTCCGCAGACCAGCGGGGAGTACCGGCGCATCGAGGTCCGCTCAGCCGACCCTTCCTGCAATCCCTACCTCGCGATCACCCTGTTGCTCAACGCCGCCTTGGAGGGTATCAGGGAGGGGCTCACCCCGCCCGAGGAGTATGTGGGCTCGGCCTATCAGATGCAGAAGGGCACCACCCTTCCCTCATCCTTGGCAGAAGCGATGGAGCTTGCCCAGAACAGCAGCTTCGTACAGTCAATCATCCCCCAGCGTTTGTTCAGCTATTTCCTCGAGGCAAAGAAAGCCGATTGGCTTGCCTACGAGGAGGCTGTCGATAAGAGCGAGGCGAGTCGCAAAAACGTCTTTTTCACGACCTAGGAGGGCCAACGGTGCGTGCTTTGGTGGTTTCTTCGACACAAAAGGGGTGTGAATCCCTTTGTTCCCTCATCCGAGAGTATGAGGGAAGTGTCAGCATCACCCATGCGACCAGCGCAAGCGAAGCACGCAGGATTGTCCTTGACAGTGAAATCGACCTGGTTGTGGTGAATGCCCCCCTTGCCGATGAATCAGGAGAGGAGCTTGCCCTCATGGTCACCGAGCAAAGTCTTGCCACTTCCATCCTGGTGGTGAAAACCGAATATTTTGAACAATCCCAGACTATGTTCAGCAGCCGAGGTATCCTGGTGGTCTCAAAACCGGTAATCCGGCAGATGTTCTTCCAGGCCCTGAGCCTGGGCATTTCGTTGCGTTCCCGACTCGGGGCAATGCACAACGAGAATGAGAAACTGCACCGCAAGATCGAGGAGATCAAGCTCATCGACCGGGCCAAGTGGGCCTTGATCGAGCGCCTCGGCATGGACGAAGGCCAAGCACACCGACATATCGAGAAGATGGCGATGGATCTGCGCAAAAGCCGCTATGATGTCGCTTCTTCCATTTTGAAAACGTATCAGATGTAACAGGAGAACCAGAGATGGCCAAACATATTTTTGTTACCGGCGGGGTCGTATCAGGCCTTGGCAAAGGCATTACGGCAGCTTCACTCGGAAGATTGCTCAAGGCACGCGGCCTGAAGAT
>RZYT01000359.1 GCA_009930195.1 Spirochaetia bacterium
GCCCGCTCAAGCAAGCGTACATCAGAGATGATGACCGGATTGCAATAGGTCGTAAAAAAATTCTGTACTGCAAGCTTTGCAACAATCTCTGGACCGACTCCGGCTCCGTCCCCAAGCAGTATTCCCAACACAGGCTTATTGTTCATGCATGACTCCCTTCAATGTTCCTAACAAACGGATACCGAAAGCGATATCCAGCGAGAACAGGATAGCAACATGCGTGCCAACTTTGATTCCATTGTATACAATCTATTGTTTTTCTATTTTTTGTATACAAGCATCTCTCTACCTAAGAACCAAATATGAAAAATATCAAAGAAAATTCTTAAATTTTTGCTAGTTTTTCTGTTTGTTTCAATGTTTCATCATTTTGTTTCATGTTACATTTGAAACACTAAATGAAACATCAACGTTCAAATTGTGCAAACTTTCTCCAAAGCGTGGTTCTGCTTATCCCAACGTGACGGGCAAACGCCTCCTTGTTCATGCCGCTCTGAAGGTATTGCTGATACAAATCATTGTCAGAAAGCGAGTGCTTGCTGCGAACCGGTATTTGCTTGGGTTTCTGGTCAAGACGAAGACTCGTCGATCCAATATCCAAGAGCTCGATCTCCTTGAGTGTAACCACGTCACTGGTGTGGAGGATCGCAAGACGTTCGGCGGCATTACGCAGCTCGCGTATGTTGCCCGGCCAAGAGAAGCGTGCCAGTTCCGCAACGGCCTCATCGGTGATGAACGGTACACGAAGCTCGTGCCTACCGCAGTAGTGCTGTACGAAATGCTTGAAAAGGATGCCGATATCCTCCTCCCGCTCCCGCAAGGGAGTGAGCAAAAGGCTCAGCAGGCTGATGCGATAGAAGAGATCCAGGCGGAACTTCCCTTCCTGCACTTTCTCCAGGATATTGCTGTTTGCTGCACTGATGACCCTGACGTCGACAGGAACCACCATGTCAGCCCCGATCTTTCGCACCTCACGCTCCTGCAACACCCTCAGCAGTTTTGCCTGCACCACGATGGGCATCTCCGCGATCTCATCAAGAAAAAGCGTCCCCTTGTGCGCAAGTTCAAACAGCCCCGGCTTTCCTCCTTTGCTTGCTCCGGTGAATGCTCCTTCGGTATATCCGAACAGCTCACTCTCGAGCAGTTGCTCAGGAAGGGCTGCACAGTTGACCGCCACAAACGGCTCCTTTGCCCGGGGCGAGGCATTGTGGATGCTTTGGGCAAACAGCTCCTTGCCGGTACCCGTCTCACCGAGCAACAGGACGGTGCCGGGGACTTGGCTGAAGCGTTTGGCTTTCTCCACGAGGCTCATCATATGGGCATTCTGGGTGACAATATCCGAGAAGCTGTAACGGGCCACCAGCCCTTTCCGGTTCAGTTCGGTACGGATCTTGTGTTCAGTCTGCCTGATCGCCTCAGCATTCTGGAACGTATAGAGAAAGCCGAAGGTCTCCTCGTCCATTTTGATCGGCTGGTGGGTAACCAGGAACTGCTGGCCGTTGATGACTACCAGCTCATCCTTTTGCTTGCCTTCCCGGATGACCTCCACCCAACGGCTCGAGTAGTAGACATCCTCCATCGGAAGACCTTCCAACGGACTCTTGCCGAACAGGTTCTCTGCCTGCCTGTTGCCGGCAATGATCTTCCCGTTGCTGTCGATGGCAAGAAGGGCAAAGTTAGCGTTGTTGAGCAAGGTGAGAAGCAGATTCCCCCTTGTTTGGGCCCTATCCAGGGCGCGTGCTGCCGCCACCGCTTCGGCAACGGCATGCACCACCGCCTGGTAGCCGGTCTTGATATGCACAAATGACAGGTTGCGCTGTTCACACAGCCTGCACATCGTCAAACCACCCACCAAAATGGTACATCCTTGTTGGGTGAGGGTATCGACACCCATACGGACATCATTCTGATCGGTCACCTGAAAGACGGAGACAGGACAGCCGACGAGAGAAGATATTGTCTCCTGGTCACAAAGATGCTCATGGGTGATGATACCGATGCG
>RZYT01000360.1 GCA_009930195.1 Spirochaetia bacterium
ACACCATGGACAACCACGATTGACCATCTTACACTACAACCAAGGATAAGGAGATTGTTGTGCAAGAGACAGAGAGCTATGCATCCTATTGGCAACGATGCTCAGCCTATCTGCTGGACCATGTCATAACAGCCGTACTGCTCTCACCTCTGGTTGCCTGGTATCTGAACGGGCTGTTCGGAGAAAGGAGCGGAGTCTTTTTGCTTGGCTACAGCATACCGGTACTCTTGGTGATGCTGCTGGTCCGCCTCTTCTACCTCACCCTTCTGTGGACCAAAGGGCGGGGTACCATCGGATGCAGGCTCATGGGCATCAACATCACAACCGAAGTTGGTATGCCGCTTCGTTTCCCCCGCGCCTTGCTTCGTTACCTGGGCCTATTGGTCTGTACGATGCTGTTCGGCCTGGGAAGCCTGCTTCTCCTCTTTTCACGGAAGAAGCAGATGCTGCAGGACTCTATGGCCAACACCGTGGTGGTCAAGAAACAGCCACCTTCTTCTGCAGCGAAGGACGAAGAAGCAGAACTATTGCCCCCAGGGAAATGAGCAACAAGCCGATAAGAAACAATCCCTGCGATTCAGATCCTTGGTTGGTAACCGTTCCACTGAAATTGAAGAGGATGTGGAACACAGCCCCAGCAACTACACTTCGTGTTCTGGCCATGAGGAGGGAAAGCAAGATGCCGATTGCAATGGCCAATACGATTTGTCCTGCCAGTTCAGATGCACTGTACCCTCTGAGTAGGTTCACGATATGGCCCAGTCCAAAGGTGACGCCGCTGATGATGACAGCCCTCCGGGTAGTGCTGGTCTTCTCAATCGCCTGAAAGAGCATGCCGCGGAACAACACTTCCTCGACAAAGCCCACGCCCAGCATCAAAAGGGCCGCCTCACCCATTCCAGAGGCCCCCATACCAGGCTCAAGGCCGTCAAACCACTGGATGAGCACCATCAACAGCAACGGCAGATAGTACACCACACGCTGATAGTTACCCACATGGGGGAGCACAAGCCCAAGATCCTTGCGTGACTGGGTTTTCACCAGGACCGCGGCAAGTGCCAGAACAAAGAGTGCGGTGACAACACTGCCCAAACCATACTGTGCTCCCAAGGCATCCCCGACGTTGACCAACGCGATGTAGATGAAAATTGCGATGAGTGCTCCCCGTAAACCCTTCTTCCCCTGATCAGTGTGCATTGGACTGTTCCTCTTTTTCATATTCGTGTTTCAAACCGGTAAAGGTGTGTTTCAAAAGTGTTTCGATCTGTGCTTCATCAAGGGTGCATTCATTGGTCGCCATCATGGAGGCAATTCCGTGCACCATCAGCCAGATTCCCAAGAATATCTGCTCTGCTTTTTGGAAATCCAAGCCTGTCATCTGTGAGATGATGGCAACTATCGGTTTGTTCTGTTCATCCGAAACCAGATTGGCGACATGTTGGTTGGGCAGCTTGTCGCTCATGAAAAGAAACTTGAACAGTTCCTTTTCCGTTCTTGCGAAGTTGATGTATGCAAGCCCCATTCCCAGAAATGGGATGGAATGGGAACCAAGACCCTTGTTCAGGTGTTCTTCAAACAACAGATTCGCCTTCAGGTGCACCGCTTCCTTCAGGTTCTCCATGGAGGAGAACTTATGAAAGATGGGCTGGACGGAGCATCCGAGTCTTTTGCCCACATTCCTGGCATGCAGTGCTGCCAACCCTTCTGCGCGAACCAAAGAAAGGGAAGCTTCCACGATCGCTTGCTCAGTAATACGTTCCTTTGGGGGCATGGCCGTCTCCTTAAGATATCGATTGTTATATATCATATGGTATTTTCAGACAAGTCTACACCTCGTAAAACACAAGAATCTTTTCCAGACAGCAATCCTATTCAAGAATTTTAATGATTATGCTTGGCATGCGTGATTCTTGACCCACGCATCCCCTCCTTTTTTCTTCTCTCCTCCCCCTTTTTGTCCTATACTCTCTTGCAAGGGGGATGTTGCATGCGAATCCAGGG
>RZYT01000361.1 GCA_009930195.1 Spirochaetia bacterium
CGGCCACCGAAGAGGATTGCGCTGATGGGCACACCCTTCGGATCTTCCCACTCGCTTGCAATGCTCGGGCACTGGGAAGCGGGAGCGGTGAAACGGGCATTCGGGTGAGCAGCAGGCTTCTGTTCCTTGTTGCCCTTGTCCTGAACCCATTCGTTGCCGTGCCAGTCGATCAGGGTGCCGGGAGCATCATAGCCGATGCCTTCCCACCATACATCATTGTCCTCGGTGAGGGCACAGTTGGTGAAAATGCTGTTCTTGGAAGCACTGACCATGGCATTGTAGTTGGAATCGTTGGAGGTACCGGGGGCAACACCGAAGAAACCAGCTTCCGGATTGATGGCATAGAGACGGCCGTCAGCACCAAACTTCATCCAAGCGATGTCATCACCAACTGTCTCGACCTTCCAGCCGGGGAGCGTGGGAACAAGCATGGCCAGATTGGTCTTGCCACAAGCGGACGGGAATGCACCGGTAACGAAGATGCTCTTGCCTTCGGGGTTGGAAATCTTGAGGATGAGCATGTGCTCAGCAAGCCAGCCTTCGTCGTGAGCAAGCACGGATGCAATGCGCAGGGCCAGGCACTTCTTTCCAAGCAGGGCGTTCCCGCCGTAGCCGGAACCATAGGACCAGATTTCGCGGGTCTCAGGGAAGTGGGAGATGTACTTGTCCTCAAGGGGAGCGCAGGGCCACTTGCCGTTGTCGCTTTCGCCTTCAGCGAGGGGCTTGCCGACGCTGTGATAGCAAGGTACATATTCGCCTTCGGCGCCAAGGACATCGAGGACCTTCAGGCCTACACGGGTCATGATCATCATGTTGATCACAACGTATGCACTGTCGGTAAGCTCAACACCAATCTTGGCGATGGGACTGCCGATCGGGCCCATGGAGAACGGAATGACATACAGGGTGCGGCCCTTCATGCAACCACGGTACAGACCTGTCATAGTCTCTTTGAGAGCGACGGGATCAATCCAGTTGTTGGTCGGACCTGCAGCTTCCTTTGACTTGGCAGCAATGTAGGTTCTGTTCTCGACGCGTGCAACGTCGGAGGGGTCGGAATTGTAGGCGATGCTACCGGGATTCTTCTCGGGGTTCAACCGGACAGCGTAGCCTCCGGCAACCTGCTGGGCAACCAGCTCATCGTACTGTGCGGAAGATCCGTCAGCAATTACGATCGCATCAGGGGTCGTCAGCTCAGCAAAATCCAAAATCCACTTCTTGAGCCCAGCATGTTTGATGTCATTGACGTTCATGGGGTTCTCCTTGTAAAAAAATACTGCAAAAATATTTTTATCTGTTACAGTTCAACTTATTAAGTACCAGAAACATCCAAATTAATCAAGCCTATTCCTAAGCATTTGGCTTTTCAACGACAAAGTTGGGGACTTTCATGCACATACATACTCACCTGCTGATGAGTTTGTACGTTGGTAGCTACACTCTATAATTCTGTACCATAAGCTATATTGTCTGGTGCTCATACATTGATATACTATTTTATTGGCTTTACCTAAAGGTTTTAGGAATTCTCATAATCCAAATCTTGCCAATCCAAGTCGCACCCAGAGTCACACCCCAAAGAAAAACCAGCGCGACAAACCGGAAAACTGGGGAGAGAAATACCTGCAATATATGAATACCTAGTTATACTTGTTAATTGGTAGGATATAATACAAAGTTTTGGGCGTTTTGCTAAATTTGTATCACTTTTCTGAACATTAAAACACATTTCAACTGACTGTACAAAGCGTCAAGAGACACTCCTGATATCATGGCAATAACCATATATGTAATTACATATAAAGCAGTTATATTCCTTCACATCTCCTGCGTGAGGTGGTGGACCTCTCCGCTTGAACAATCATGCGAAAAGGAAGAGAATAGGAAAGGAACCCAATCCTTGAGGAGGAAATATGACAAAGTTTGAAGCCATTCTCAAAGAGAAAATGAGTGCAGAAAGCCTCGCTAAACTCATGGCCTTGCAGAACGA
>RZYT01000362.1 GCA_009930195.1 Spirochaetia bacterium
ATCATCATCGATGGAGGCAACTCCAACTATGAGGACAGTGAACGCAGGGTGGCCTATGTGGAGAGCAAGGGCCTTCTGTATATCGGAACCGGTGTCAGCGGGGGTGAGGAGGGAGCGCTGAAAGGCCCCTCGATCATGCCCGGCGGCTCGGAAGCAGCCTGGGAGCAGGTAAAGCCCCTGCTCCAGGGCATATCAGCCCATGTCGAGGGAGTCCCGTGTTGCGACTGGATCGGCAGAGGTGGGGCAGGTCACTTCGTGAAGATGGTGCACAACGGCATCGAGTACGGTGACATGCAGCTCATCGGGGAGGTATACGACCTGATGAGACGCCTGGCCGGTCTTGGCAATGAGGAGATGCACCAGGTGTTCGCCCAGTGGAACACAGGCGATCTTGACTCCTATCTCATCGAAATCACCAAGGACATTCTCGCATACAAGGAAGAGGACGGATCCTATCTGCTGGACAAGATCCTCGATTCTGCAGGCCAGAAGGGAACCGGCAAGTGGACCGGCATCAACGCCCTGCATGCGGGCGTCCCCCTCACCCTCATCGTGGAATCGGTCTTCGCCCGCAGCGTCTCCAGCCAAAAGGATGAGCGCGTAGCGGCCAGCAAGGTCTTCCCGCCCCAGCCGATCAAGCCGCTTGCGGACTCCAAGGCCTTTGTCCAGGCCCTTGGTTCTGCACTCTATGCAGCAAAGATCATCAGCTATGCACAGGGTTTCTCCCTGATCAAGACGGTGGGAGAGACCAATGGATGGGACCTCAACCTTGCCTCCATCGCCCTGCTTTGGAGAGGAGGATGCATCATCCGTTCCGCTTTCCTGGACAAGATCAGCCAGGCCTTCCTGGCCAAGGAGGATCTGAAGAACCTCATTCTCGACCCCTACTTCGCCAAGATCCTGCAGGAAAACCATCAGAGCCTCAGGGAAGTGGTTGCCCAGGCAGCGCTCAACGGCATCCCCACCCCGTCACTCAGTGCAGCCCTCTCCTGGTTTGACAGCTACCGCACCGAGAACCTTCCGGCCAACCTGCTGCAGGCTCAGCGTGACTACTTCGGGGCCCATACGTACGAGCGGGTGGACCACAAGCGCGGTGAGTTCTTCCATACCAACTGGACCGGCCGTGGCGGCGATACCGCCTCCACCACCTACAGCATCTAAGGAGTCAACATGTCCAACCTTACTGTTATGCACAAAGCGGATGCCAAGCTCGATTTTCTCTCCCTTGGAGCCTTGGTTGTCCGCCTCGATCCAGGCATTGTCCCTTTTGAGTACGCCCATTCGCTTGACCTGCATGTAAGCGGGGGTGAGTTCAATGTCTCTGCGAACCTGAGCAGGGCCTTTGGGCAGCGAACGGCGGTGGCAAGTGCCATGGTCGATTACCCGATCGGGGCCAAGATTGAGTCAGAAGTCCGCAGGATGGGGGTACAGGCGTTCTACAAGCGTTTTGCCCACGATGGGGTGCGGGGCCCGAACATGGCCCATGTCTACAGTGACCGTGGCCAGGGCCTGAGGGCTCCGGTGGTCTTCTACAACCGCAGCAATGAGGCAGCCGCCCTTCTGGATGAGCAGAGCTTCGACTGGGATGCCATTTTTGACGGCGGCATCCGCTGGTTCCACAGCGGTGGCATCTTCAGCGCCCTCTCCCCCACCATCCCTTCGCTGATCATCAAGGCGATGGAGAAGGCAAAGAGCCAAGGCGCTGTCATTTCCTTCGATCTCAACTACCGCGAGAAACTCTGGAAGTCAATTGCAGCTTCGTCAACCGACCCCCAGAAAGAAGCCCAACGGGTGCTCTCCTCCATCGTTGAGCATGTCGACGTCCTGATCGGCAATGAGGAGGACCTGCAACTGGGACTGGGCTTGAAGGGGCCTGAGGTACATAAGGCTGACAAGCTCGATCCATCCTCCTTCTATGCAATGATGGAGAGCGTTTCCAAGCGCTTCCCCTCACTGTCGGCAGTGGCAACCACGATGCGTGA
>RZYT01000363.1 GCA_009930195.1 Spirochaetia bacterium
TCCTGACTTCATGACTTAAAACTGCCGATTTATTCCAAAACCTTAAACCCAGGAGCGGGAACACCGTTTTCTGGGTTTTCTTATCTTATATATTTGTCCACTTAGAAGCATACAAAATGCTTGTACAGTTCCCCTTTCTATGATAGTATTATCCCAACAGGAGAGCAGGCCCATGTATGTCACCACCTCAGGCGTCGAGAAGTACCGTGTCGTCCAGTTCAGGGAAGATATAAGGATCCCGGGCACCAATAAGAAGAAGACCAACATCATCAGGACCGTGGGAAAATATGCCGACCTGCTTGCCGAGGACCCCGACTTCATGGCCAAGCTCAAGCAAGAGGCCAAGAGGCTGACCAAGGAACTGAAGGAATCGGAAAGGCCTCTGCTCATCGAGGCCGACATGAGGGAGATCATGGCCTCAGGCGATGTCACCCCCTCCTTCCTGTTCGGCCATGCAATCATCGCCAGGCTCTGGGAGATGATGGGGATGGATTCCTTCCTTGAGAAGCACTGCACCAAGAGAAATGCCAAGAATGTGAGGGATGCAATCTATTATCTGGTCGCCCACCGCTGCGGCAATCCAGACAGCATACGGGCTACGGCCTTGGACCAGGTCCGGTATGCCGGCATCGTCCCCATCGGCTTGGATGTATTCTACTCGGTGTTGGATGTGCTTTCGGAGCAGAAGGATGCGCTGGTGGAGCACCTGTGCTCCTTCTTCAAGCGCAAGACTACAAGAAAGGAGGACATCGCCTGCTTCGATGTCACCACCTATGCCTTCGAGAGCACCAAGTGGGGGGAGATGAGGCTTTTCGGGTTCTCCAAGGACCACAAGAACAATGAGGTGCAGGTGGTGATGGGCCTGCTGATCGACAACAACGGCATCCCCATCACCTATGAGCTGTTCCCCGGCAACACCATGGACCAGAATACGCTCGTCGACTCCATCTCCAAGCTCAAGGCCATCTATGGCCTGGAAGGGATAACCATAGTCGCCGACAGGGGCATGAACGCCAATGACAACCTCCTGTTCCTGCAAGGGGGTGGCTACCATTTCGTCGTCAGCTATACCCTCAAGAGGTCCAAACAGGAGTTCAAGGATGCGGTGCTCAACGACGGCACACCCTGGGAAGTCGAGCACTTCGATGCCAAGACCGGTCAGCTTGCCTATGCCTCAAAGGTCCTGAAACAGACGGTGGAGGCGAAAGTCGAGCTTACAGCCGAGGAAGTAGAGATGCTCAAAATCCAGAGGAAACTGGAAAAGAAGAGGGGGCGGTGCCCCAAATACAGAAAAGAGAAGATAGAGGCCAACGTCCATGTCACCTATTCGATGAAACGAGCAGACAAGGATGCAGGTGACAGGAACAGGATGATCGAGAGGCTGAAAGCCAAGCTTGAGGACCCCGGGAAACTGAAGGCTTCCATGAAAAGGGGTGGGAACCAGTATCTGCAGATGGACATGGACACCGATGGGGCCACCCTCGACGAGGCGAAGATCCGCGACGCAGCCAAGTTCGACGGCTACTATGCGGTGGTCACCGACCGCCTGGAGCTCACTACAGACGAGGTCATGACCATCTACCGGGGCCAATGGAAGATTGAGGAGAGTTTCAGGGTGCTGAAGACCGACCTGCAGGCAAGGCCTGTCTTTGTCTGGACCGACGGGCATATCAAGGGACACTTCGCCATGTGCTATGTCAGCTTGTGCATCATCAGGTATCTGCAGTACCACATGCAGGAGAACGGGATGGACGTCTTGTCCGCAGAGGAGATAATGAAGGCCATCTCCCAACCGAGGGTTCTGGTCCAGGGCCAATTCCCCAAAATAGTCGTCACCCCCACGGAAGTGCCACAATCCTATCTGGATATCGCATCATTATTGAAATTACCCCCGCTGCTGACCAACATGAGCCTGACCAGGTTCAGGTCTGCGACCAAGCTGAACCTCATGGATAACAAATTCTAAGGGGACAAAT
>RZYT01000078.1 GCA_009930195.1 Spirochaetia bacterium
CATCATTTCTAAGGTAATTGACTGGGAAGCCCATCTCGGTGGCCTTCCACTATTCCAATCTCTTTGTTCTTCCCTACGCTCTTCTGAAAATAATCATTTCATGCTCACCCTTTCTCAAGGGGGCGTTCTTTCAGAGTACTCGACATCCATCATTTCCGTCAAGTGCTTCACAGCTCTTGGCTTTTTGCAGTGCCGTTGTTCTCGTTGCCGAACGAGATGGGATATTACACCCTAACGGGCAATTTGTCCAGCACTTTTTCAAATATTTTATCACTTAGAGTGTAACTGTTGAATTCAAAACAAATTGCCCTTTGAGAACTTCTGATTGAGAAATTTGTTGATCAGCGATATTCTGAAAGAAAGGAACAGAAGACATGCAGAATATCCGAAAAGCCTTACCTCAGGATCTCCCCTATCTCTACACGATTGCCCTCAAGACAGCCTTTGCAGGCTTGGACGGAACCGAATACTATCACGACCCGTACTGCGTCGGGCACTATTATGCAGCACCCTATCTCTTCTTCAATCCCGAGTTGTGTTTCATCGCACTCGATGAGAACAACACCCCCTCAGGATATATTGTCGGAACCAGTGACACCCGCTCCTTCAATACGTGGATGCATGCCACCTGGCTGCCGGTTTTGCACCAACAGTATAAGCAAGTATCATACTTCTCCAGTGAAGCGGAACAAAAGATGATCAGGACACTGCTCAAAGGCCCCGGAGAAGGTATTTGGCAAAATATGGGATTCCCCGCTCATCTTCATATCGACATTCTCCCGCACCTGCAAGGCAAAGGGCTTGGGAAGAGCCTCATGGAAACTTTCTGCTCTGCAGTAAAGGAAACGGGTGCCCAGGGCATCCACCTTGGAGTGGATGGCCGGAACACCCGTGCCTATGGATTCTATGAACGCATGGGATTCTCCATTCTTGAGGAGCAAAGTTGGGGCGCCATCTTCGGAAAAACCCTCTAGTCTACGTCGGAACCCCATTTGGTCTTCAGATACTCAAGGTCACTTGCCAAACGATAGATGGCATTCGTAAGGCGCACTGCCTTCTTTTCCTCCAAGTGAGGCTCCTTCCCTGCCGTTTCCATCCGCTGCACGACCGCCCTGAGCGTATCCTCCTGACTCTTCAGGCTTTCGAGGGCCTCCTCAAGTTCCCTGATGTACGGGAGAACCGTATCCTTCATATCATGGGCAAGCGGCAATGTCTGCTCTTTCAGCAGGTCAAAGCGCTCCATCACCTTCGGGGCATAAGCCTTGAGACCCATGGTGCGGGAGATGAACGAGGCAAACCAAGGTGCTACCTCCTTATCTCCATGGACGACAAACACATGTCTGATCTCCTTCTTGAAGGATTTCAGCCACTTGACCAACCCTTCTTGGTCTGCATGTCCGCTGATCCCATGCAGTTCGCATACCTCACAGCGTACATCAATCTGTTCACCGAAGATGGTGACATGCCTGGCCCCATCAAGGATTGAGCGGCCCAGCGTGCCACCCGCCTGGTATCCGCTGAAAAGGACAGTGCTTTCACTTCGCCAGAGATTGTGCTTGAGGTGGTGCTTGATTCTTCCTGCCTCACACATGCCGCTGCTGCTGATGATCACGCAGCTCTCCCGCCTCCGGTTGAGCGCTTTCGAATCCTCAACATCGGTGATGGTTACCAGTGAAGGAAACAGAATCGGGTTGATCCCCTTGTTCACCAGCTCCATGGTCTCCTCATCCATATATCCGAAGAGATTGCCTGCAAAGACATGGGTAGCTTTCACCGACAGAGGACTGTCCACGAACACGGGGATATCGGTTATTGTGGGGCAGAGTTTCTTTTCGATGATCACCCTGAGCAGGTAGAGAATCTCCTGGGTCCTTCCCACAGCGAATGAGGGAATGACCACATTGCCGCCCCGTTTGAAGGTGCGCTCGATGATCTCGGCCAGCTCTGCAGCCCTGACAGCGGTCGGAATCGAATTTCCCACTGCCTGCTCAGGTTTTTTGTGGGTACGATTTCCGTAGGTAGACTCCATAATCACGAAATCAGCCTCATCGATATAGTCCGGATCCTTGATCAAAGGCTGGTCAAAATTACCGATGTCACCGGAGAAGACCAGCTTGCGACGTTCCTTGCCTTCCTTCAGCCAAAGTTCGATGGAAGAGGAGCCCAAGAGATGCCCTGCATCAATGAACCGCACCTTGATTCCCTCATCAATCTCACAAATCTCCTCATACACACAGCTTTCGAAGAATCGCATCGATTTCTGGGCATCTTCCACCGTATACAGCGGTTCTACACCCTTCTTGCCTGCCCGCTTTGCCTTACGGCTTTTCCACTCAGCCTCCATCTCCTGGATATGCCCGCTGTCGGCAAGCATGATCTCACACAGTTCAGCCGTTGCAGAGGTAGCAAATATCTTGCCCTTGAACCCATTGCGAACCAGATAGGGTATCCTTCCCGTATGGTCGATGTGTGCATGGGTGAGAAATACATAGTCAATGGCTGCTGCATCGAAGGGCAGCTCAATACCAGACTCCTTCTCATCATTGCCCTGGGGAAGACCACAATCGACCAGCAGGTACTTGCCGTTGCATTCCACCAAAGTACAACTGCCTGTCACCTGTTGAGCCGCTCCAAAGAATGTTATGTGCATATTCGCTCCTTTTCTACATCCAAGAATACGATTGATCAGGTGAGGATGCAATGTATATTCGAAATCCGAACTCCCCTATGCTTTGGGTGTTCTTGCTAAGGCTTCCCGTATTGGGTATTCTAGGAGAAAGGGGTAGCACATGGACGCAAACAAACAGGCAATTCGTGAACTTCAGGTGGCCAGGACAATCAAGGCCTTGGCAAAGAACAACATAGATGCACGGTTTGTTCCCAAGGCAGCGGAGGTTGTGGGTCAAGTGGCTCAGCTCATGCACAAAGGAGAGACTGTTGCTGTCGGAGGTTCGGTAACCTTGGCTGAAACCGGTGTTCTGGACTTGCTCAGAAACGGTGACTACGTGTTCTATGACCGATATGAGAAAGGTTTGACCAAGCAGCAGATCGATGAGGTGTTCCAGAAAAGCTTTTCGGTTGACACCTATCTGGCCAGTGCAAATGCCCTGACCGAGCACGGCGAAGTCTATTGTGTGGATGGTAAATCCAACCGCGTCGCCGCCCTGCTCTACGGCCCCAAACAGGTCATCCTGATCGTTTCCTGGGATAAGATAGTCCCGGATCTGGTCAGTGCCATCTTGCGCGTCAAGCAAATTGCAGCCCCGGCAAATGCAACAAGGCTTCATACCGGTGCTTTCTGTACCGAAAGCGGAAAGTGCATCCACCCTGTCTGCGATGAGCATCACCTGATGGCTCTCAGCGCCGGGGCTTGCGAGCATACCATATGCTCAAACTACGTGGTGTTTTCCCACCAGCAGATTGAAGGAAGAATGAAGGTTCTCATTGTCGGTGAGAGCTTAGGATACTAACGGAGGAACGCATGGTCGCTGATTTTACGTATTACACCCCCACCAAAGTTGTTTTCGGAAAGAATGCCGAAGCAGAGACAGGATCTCTGGTGAAGATGCAGGGATGCAAGAAGGTTTTGGTCCACTATGGATCGGAAAGTGCCAGGAAATCCGGGTTGCTGGGCAAGATCACTACGTCCCTGCGCAATGAGGGGATCGATTTTGTGGAACTGGGCGGCGTTGTGCCGAACCCCCGTCTGAGCAAGGTCCATGAGGGTATTGAACTGTGTCGCAAAGAAGGTGTCGACTTCATTCTCGCAGTTGGCGGAGGCTCTGTCATTGACTCTGCAAAGGGCATCGGCTACGGCCTGTACCATGGCGGCGAAGTGTGGGATTTCTACAGCCAGAAGCGTCCGATCGAAGGGTGCTTCCCTATAGGCTGTGTCCTTACCCTGGCTGCTGCCGGCAGTGAGATGAGCAATTCCTCAGTCATCACCAATGAGGATGGGAACCTCAAGCGCGGGGCGAACAACGATGCTTCCCGGCTGAAGTTCGCCATCATGAACCCTGAGTTGACCTACACCCTCCCCGCCTATCAGACGATGTGCGGTGCAGTTGACATCATGATGCATACCATGGAGCGGTACTTCATCAACGAACCCTCCATGCATCTCACCGATGAGCTTGCCGAGGGTTTGCTGCGCACCGTTGTCCACTATGCGAAGGTGCTCAAGAAGAATCCGATGGACTACGATGGGCGAGCCAACCTCATGTGGGCAAGCAGCCTTTCGCACAACGGACTCACGGGAGCCGGCAACGCAGGTCGTGGAGATTGGGCTCCCCATCAGCTGGAGCACGAGATGGGAGGCATGTTTGATGTAGCCCACGGGGCTGGTCTCTCTGCCATCTGGGATAGCTGGGCGCGCTTTGTCTTTGACCTGAACCCTGAACGGTTCGCCAGGCTGGGAGAGAAGGTCTTCTCACTCTCTCGGACAGCTGATGTCGAGAGTGATGCACTGAAGGCCATTGAAGCCTTCCACGACTTCTTCGTAAGCATTGACGCTCCGACCAACTTCAAGGAGTTGGGGATCAATCCCACCGAGGCTGAAATCGAGGAAATGAGCGAGAAATGCACATTCTTCGGGAAAAGGACGTTGGGAAACATCAAGGTGCTCGGCAAGGAAGAGATCAAGACCATCTACACCAACGCTGCCCGAGCCTAGGACATCCCTTCATTCCAAAGAAAAAGCAACAGCTGCTGCTCAAGGGTGCGATGCGGACCTATTCGGTCCGTATCACGCCTGAGGCGCGCAAGGTCATTCCTTCTGAGGAATGAACGATAGAGACGTATTGCAGAGAGCTCATGCTCATCCGACCCTTCAAGAGAATGGTCTGGATGAAGCGTGAGCAAACTGTTGGCTTGCTCACGGCTTACCGTTTTCAGTCCCTTCTCTTCCATGGTTTTTTGGAGACTTGCCAGCTGCTCGTAGCTGAGTGAGAAAAGAAACTCGTTGAGCGCGTGCACCACCTGGATATCGTGGCCACGGAGGGTGAGAAATTCACTCCACCGTGCAGGAAGGCGCAGGGAAAGCTGGAGCAACTCGACGGTACCCATCAGGGTGCCGAGCACCGGTACCAGGGAATGGCGCACTTCCCACAGCTGTTTCAGGGCAGGAGCGAAGAGCTCGGCCTGGGCATTTCCCCGTGCTTCCCACATGTGCAGCAATTCAGCGGTCGCCTGCTGTGCCCATGGCTCCCCTCCATTGCTCTCTGCAATGATGGAAATGTACAGGTCCTCTGCCATCAGCGTAAAAAGGATTGCATGATAGCAGTCAAGGATTTGGGGGCAGAACGATGAAAGGGAGGGGATCTTGAGCAAGAAACCGAACAGGTGCAGCTTTGCAACGGTAAAGGATCTCCCCAGGGAAGCTTTCACCGGTAAATTCACCACCTCCTCTATACCTTGGTTGGTGAGCTTTTGTGCCAAGGTGCCCAAGCTACGGCCCTGTTGCGTCAGTCCCAGATCGCTAGCAAGTGAAGAGGATCTCCCCACAATGGAGGCAAGCAGCTCCAGATCCTCGATCTTGGTTCGGAGCAAGGTTGCAAGCGGAGGGTGATGAAGCGCCAGATGGCTTCGGCATTGGTCAAGCAGAGACTGTTCTGAAGAGGAAAATGCAATGATTTTGCTCATGGAGCATACACCTCAACGATTGATGATGTGACCACCATAGGATGGAAAACAGAAAATGTCCAGAACAACAAAAAGCACCCCCACAATGAGAGGTGCTTCGCACAGTCAGAAAAAAACTCTTGTTCGGCTATTCCATGAACAGGCGAACAACTTCCTCGCTGTCCCTGCTCTGCTCAAGCATTCTCCGAAACACTTGGCTTGTACAACTGCGCGCAATGGAAGCAAGCAATTCCACGTGAGCGGAAGCCTCCTTTTGCGGAGCAAGCACCAAAAAGAAAATCCTGCTCTTCTGGTTGTCCGGAGAGTCGAAATCCACAGGGAAGCGACTGATACCCACCACCATGGTGACATGGCTCACCACATCGGTCTTGGCGTGGGGAATGGCAATGCCATTTCCAATCCCTGTCGAACCGAGGCTCTCACGATCGAGAACCGCATCCAGAATCTGTTCAAACTGTTGTGTTGAATACCCCTTGGATTTTGCCACAGTCTCGACAAGTTCGGTTATCACCCCTCGCTTGTCAGTATGCATCAGTGGCACCTTGACCAGGTTTCTGTCCAATACATCCAGTACATTCATGCCAAGCTCCTTACGCTTCAAACTCGAGCCAGATATCGTCATCATCCCTCACCACCAACACCGGGCATGGGGATGTACGCATCATCCGATCAGTCTCGCTGGCGAGTTCCTCTCGACGACTGCGGATGTCGGTGATACCACCGAGAACCAGCAAGTCCGCCTTCCGACTTTTCAGCAACTCTTTCATCACTACGTGAACCGTGCCCTCAAGCTTGATAGTCTCAATTTCCACTTCCTTCTGTGTGGCCAATCGGGAAGCATGCCGCAAATACCTATCAGCATCCTGCTGCAAGTCCCTCTGATACTCATCACGCTCAATGGCAACAAAAATACCCGCTTTCACCAATTCACTCAAGGCTCTGGTGTTCACCACATAGACTGCCGTCAATGTGGCATCATGTTCCTTGGCCAGCTTGATGCCATACATGATGGCAGTCATTGAACTCTCCGAACCATCCAGATATACGACTATCTGCCTAAACGGAACTCCCATGCAAGCCT
Organism: Spirochaetia bacterium; assembly: GCA_009930195.1. Lineage (GTDB taxonomy): Bacteria > Spirochaetota > Spirochaetia > Sphaerochaetales > Sphaerochaetaceae > Sphaerochaeta. The sequence goes on from RZYT01000078.1 coordinate 6,722, forward strand.
CCACTTGATACTGTATCATCTCCGACAGAAGAGGTCAAAGCCTGCACCTGAGCCTTGGCCTGCTCCATGCGGTCTTTCACCACCTTGAGAAGAATGAAATTCTCACGCTCCTGCTCCTCGATGCGACCACGCATCCAGGCAATGGTCTCCTTATTCTCCGGAATGACAATCTTTTCCAGTGCATTCACCTTGCGGATGGTCTTCTTGACCTCTTTCGCAAGACGCATGATGGAGACCTTCAGCTCAGCAAGCCTTCCCATCAGTTGCAAGGTAGTGCGGTAGCGCTCTATGGAGAGCTCGGAAAGTATTGAGGTATCCTCACCACTGAAGTAGGGGCTGTTGTCCGTGAAAGATGTCTCCACCTTCGGCACGGAGACTCCCATGACTCGTCGTGAACCAAGCGTAATCGAATACTCAATATTCACAGCCCCTGCCAGATTTCCAACCTTGAGCCTTCCCATCTGCATGATGGCGTCGCTGAGTGATTGCTGTGCCTCATCCAGGGCTTTCACCACCCTCCCCTCATAATCGACAGCTTGGTCGACAAGGGTCAGAAGCTCCACGACCAGAATCGATCGCTTCTGGTCGAGCAGCTCATGTCCGAGCTGTGCAAACTTAAGATCTTCCGTCAGCTTCAGCAGATTGCTCCTGGTAGGAGCAAGTGTGGTATTCACAACGCCTCCTATCTTCCGTAATGCTCTGCGATTTCCTCATCAGTCAACCGCTGCAATTCCTCACTGGGCAACTTGCTCAGTGCTTCCCACCCGAGGTCAAGGGTTTGCTCAATGCTTCTGTCTTCGTCAAATCCCTGGTTCACAAACTGCTTCTCGAAGAAATTTCCGAACTCAAGATACTGCTGGTCAAGCGAAGTCAGTTCCTCTTCGCCGATTACCGAAGCAAGATTCTGCACATCCTTGACATGGCTGTAGGAAGCAAAGAGCTGGTTTGACAGATGGGGATGGTCGGAGCGGGTCATTCCTTCCCCGATACCGTCCTTCATGAGTCGGGAGAGCGAAGGAAGACAGTTGATCGGGGGATAGATCCCTCGTGCCTGCATGCTGCGCTCGAAGACTATCTGTCCTTCGGTGATGTAGCCGGTAAGGTCAGGGACCGGATGACTGATATCATCATTGGGCATGGACAGGATCGGCAATTGGGTGATGGAGCCACTGCGTCCGCTTATCTTGCCCGAACGTTCATAAATCTCAGCAAGGTTTGAATACAAGTACCCAGGATACCCCTTTCTTGAGGGGATCTCCCCACGCATTGTGCCAATCTCACGAAGTGACTCACAGTAGTTGGTCATGTCGGTCATGATGACCAGCACCTGCTTGCCCTTGTCAAAGGCGAGGTGCTCCGCCAGGGTCAGTGCCGTCTTGGGAGTGATGGTACGCTCGATGGAAGGATCATCTGCAAGGGACAGGAAGAGGGCAACATTGTCCAACACCCCTGTTTGCTCAAAACTATCGATGAAGAACCGTGCAACGTCGTATTTGACACCCATTGCAGCAAACACAATGCAAAAATCCCCTGCATTGCCACGCACCTTCGCCTGACGTGCAATCTGTGCCGCAAGTCGATTGTGGTCCAGACCATTTCCACTGAAAATGGGAAGTTTCTGGCCTTGGATGAGTGTCGTCATCCCGTCGATGACCGAAATCCCGGTCTGGATGAAATCGCGTGGATACTCGCGTGCAGTCGGATTGATCGGCTCACCATTCACATCCCGTTCTGCAAACCCGTGGACCGTGCCCGATCCATCGCGGCTCTTTCCCAACCCATTCATGACCCGTCCGAGCATCTGTTCGGAAACGGGAAGAGTAAGGGGTTCGCCCATGAAACGCATACCGGTCTGGGGAAGGGTCAGATTGTCCGTTCCCTCAAAGACCTGCACCACCACGACCTCGTCGCTGGTATCAAGTACCTGTCCGCTTCGATGCGAACCATCGGGAGCCACCACCTCGACCAGCTCGCCATATCCGACGGCATGGGTGTTGCGCATGTATACCAAAGGACCGTCAATGCGGGAAACTCCACGATACTCCCTACCTGAAAGCAGTCGACGATCGGTTTGCGAGAGGAGTGTCTCAGCCTTAGTTCTCATAGATTCCTCCAATCTGGTCGATCGCCCTTTCCAGGCGCATCTGGATCTTATCGATTGCTCCCAAGTCATCATTGCTGACCGAAAGCCGCATTCTGGCCATCTCCTGCACTGCTTTCAGCCTTCTGATTTTCACCATGGGGACGCCTTTTGCAATGGCTTCATTTCCCTTCTGGTAGTACGCAAGGATGACAGAAAGCATCTTCACCTGCTTCTCTACAGAACAGTATCTATCAACCTCGTCGAAGGCATTCTGCTGAAGGAAGGCTGTCTTGAAGAGCGAACAGACTTCGAGAATGAAGTTCTGGGTATCCGGCAGTGCATCCGGTCCAACGAGCTTCACGATCTGCTGGAGCCTGACTTCCTTTTGCAGCAAGTCCATGATCTGGGTTCGGCTTGCATACCACGAGCCTTCACTGTGGTCATTCCACCACATCTTCACATCGGTAAGATATTCGCTGTAGGAGTCCAGCCAACTGATGGCAGGATAGTGACGGCTGCTGGCAAGTTGGCGGTCAAGCCCCCAGAAACAACGCACAAAACGTTTGGTGTGCTGGGTGACCGGTTCTGAGAAGTCGCCGCCTGGAGGGCTGACGGCCCCAATGATCGAAACAGAGCCATCGTATCCACTCTGGGTACGCATATAACCCGCGCGTTCATAGAACTGGGCGATTCGGGTGGGAAGATAGGCCGGGAAGCCCTCCTCTGCAGGCATCTCTTCCATACGGCCGCTGAGCTC
>RZYT01000364.1 GCA_009930195.1 Spirochaetia bacterium
GAGATGCTGCAGAACCCTGCCAGCAAGGTGATCAAGAACTTCATGGGCAAACATATGAACGAGGACGGCCCGGTGGCCCCCTTGCTTGCCGAGGAGTTCATGAAGAAGAAGGTCTACAAGGTTTACAAGAGCGCCAAGACGCTAGAGTCCATTGAACTGATGAGCAAGCGTGACATCAACAGCCTGGTGGTCATTGATGATGATGACACCTACCTGGGAACCCTCTCCATCGAGGATATCAAGGCAAGGGGCAAGGCAGGCCGCTCGATTGCAGAGCTGATCAGCAGCGAGACAATGACCGTGGGACGCAAGGATGACGCGAAGGATGCGCTGGACAAGCTGCTCTCCTCATCTTCCAACTACGTGGTCGTCCTCAACGACAACCGTACCGTTGCGGGCATCATCACCCGTACAAGCACAGCAAAGGCGATGGGCGAAGCCCTCTGGGGGGACCTGTCGGCATGAAGTTGATCACCTTTTTCACCAACAACTCCCAGGCTATGCTCGCCAGTCTCGGACAGCATATCGCCCTGGTTCTGATCTCGGTGGGAATCGGCATGCTCATTGCCATTCCCTTGGGGATACTGCTTACCCGACACAAGAAGGTTGCGGGATACGTACTGGCAATTGCCGGCATGGTGCAGACCATACCAGGTCTGGTGATGCTCGGATTTGCCCTCATTCTCATGGGCATCGGGACCCTTCCGGCTCTGGCAGTCCTTTCGATATATTCGATCCTGCCCATCCTGCGCAATACCTATACCGGCATCATCGAGGTGCTTCCTTCCTATAAGGATGCGGCAAAAGGCATCGGCATGACCAAGAGGCAAATCCTCTTCAAGGTCGAGCTTCCCCTTGCCCTTCCTGCCATTGTCAGCGGGATCCGCATCAGCGCCGTCTACATCGTCAGCTGGGCTACCCTTGCCGGCATGATCGGGGCCGGAGGCCTCGGAGACTGGATCTGGACAGGACTGGCCACCTACAACACCGACTATATCCTGGCAGGGGCCATCCCCTCCGCCATTCTCGCTTTTGCGTTCAGTGCCTTCATCGGCCTGCTGCAAAAGCTCTTCACCCCACGTGGGCTAAGGAGGAATGCATGAACGAACTGATGCGTGCAATCGCTGAACATCTTACCATTGTGGCTGTTTCCATGTTCTTTGCAGCCATCCTGGGTATCGCACTTGGAGTCATCTCCTACTGGAGAAGAAAACTCGGATCGGTGATCATCAGCATCGCCGAACTCATCCAGACCATTCCTTCCCTGGCACTGCTCGCCCTGCTGATGATCATCTTCGGGCTTGGCGACCTGACGATGGGTGTTGCCCTCGTGCTTTATGCACTGCTTCCCATCATCCGCAACACGTATACCAGCCTGACCCAGCTGCCACCGCACATCATTGATGCGGCACGCGGGATGGGCATGAGCAGAGCCCAGCGCCTGATGAAGGTGGAGATTCCCCTCTCCATCCCCATGATCTTCTCAGGGTTCAAGGTAGCCCTGGTCAACTCCCTATCCATTGCCGTCATGGGCGTGCTCATCGGCTCGGGAGGCTTGGGATACATCATTTACCGCGGCATCCAACAACGGAATATGGACCGCATCCTGCTGGGAGCCATCCCAGTGGTGCTCATCGCCCTGCTCTTTGACTATCTGATGGGCAAAGCAGAAAAACGACTGATCAAACACACACGATAAGGAGACCTACCACTATGCACAAGAAAAAATTGACTACCATCGCAGCACTGCTGCTTGCAACACTCGCCCTGGCCTTTACCGGCTGCGCAAAGAATGACACCATCACCATCGGAAGCAAGGACTTCGGAGAGAACATCGTCATCGGCGAGATGCTCGCCCAACTGGTGGAAGCCCATACCGATCTGAAGGTAAACCGCAAACTGAACCTCGGTGGCACCTTTGTCAACTTCAATGCGATCAAGAACGACCAGATTGATGTCTATCCCGA
>RZYT01000365.1 GCA_009930195.1 Spirochaetia bacterium
GCCGGTTGGCCCTCTCTCTGTTGCAAAGTTCTTCGATGCTCATGTTCTCGTTCACTCCGAAGTGAGCAAACGCTTGCTGAGTGTCCTCAGGCAGTGGAAGGTGGAGTCTGCAGGAATGAAGGCATAGCTCTTGGTCCGCTTGAGCACCAAGCCCTCCACCACCTGTTCAACGGTATAGAAGTTGCCACCGATGCGATTGTTGTCATAGGGGGCGAAGGCTGTGCCGTAGAAGAGGCTTCTTGTCTCCCCGCTCTTGACCGTAACCGTTGTCTCGGCTCCCATGATGGCATCGCTGGCCTGTGCGTTGTGCATGCCGGTGTAGAGATTATTGGTCCCGGAACCACAGTTGAGCGAGTACTGTTGGCTCATCCCCCCTGCATAGAAAGCCCAGGGAGTCTCACTCCTGCCCCCGAAGTCAAAGAGGAAGTTGTTGAAGTTCAACCCGATCTCATTCTCGGACAGGGCAGCAGGACCTGGGAAGAAATTGAAGTAGACCATCTGCTGGCGCGGGTTGATCACACTCGACCACCCCAGGTTTGAGGAGCGGGGCAGTACCCCGCTGATAAGGTCGGTCCTTCCGATCGGAGGTGGCACCTCGGTCAGATCCACCGTACCCCCTTCCTTCAGCGGAGCCTTCTTCCAGTCCTCGAACTGCGTGGCAGGTTGGAGGCGGGAAGCAGCACCATTGAGTTGCAGTTCCGGTGCAGAAGTCCAGAGCTCTGCCGAAGCATTGAGCACACATCCGGACTCCAGGAAAGGGGATCCCACCTCATTGTTCCAGGTTGTGTTGGCTACCAGCGGATCGGGAGCATTGTTCGTGATGAAAATAGCCGTATAGAGCACCGGCTGGTTGGGAAGCAGCATATCAATTTTGCGCACCAGCCACTTGGACTTGCGGTTGCGCACCATGCTCATCAACCACACGCCACCATACTCAGGGTCGGTGCCATAGCGCTCCACCATCCAGTAGGAAGAAGCGGTGAACCCACTCTGCTCCTGCAGTCCCTGGTCAGACTCATACGCTGGACCGAAGTTGGGAAAGCTGAAGTAGGAACCGGCTTTCTGGTACAGATAGGGGCTGTTCTTCCAGTAGTCAGCGTTCTCATCACTGAATACCGAGGTACCGGTCCCACGATAGTGCGGGATCAGATGGGCATTGAGCCTCCCCCCTTGGGGGGAGATGGAACTCAGTTCGAGTACCATGCCGCCCTGGTCCTCAACTACCGTCCTGATCAGGTCGTTGGTAAGTACTGTGGCATTTCGACTTTCCCACAATCGCAGACGACGGATATCCATCTCGTTTCTCCTCATTCATGGTGTTAAAAACCGCTCATTGACAGTATACTACTCGTACCAGATACCGTCCCATTGTGCAAGGAGTGCAGATTCATGATTTCCAAGAAGGACCGACTCTTCAACCTCTCCACCAACCATACCACCTATCTGTTCGCCATCACAGAGACAGGCCACCTTGAACACCTCTACTACGGGCCCCTTCTCGCAAACCAGGCGATCAGCGTCGACGCTCTTGCAGAGAAGCGCAGCCTGAACATCGGAACCGGCACCGCCTACGACAGCGACCACCCAACCCTGTTCATGACCAACCTCTGCATGGAGTATTCTACCATGGGAAAGGGAGACTATCGAGAGTCCTCGGTGGACATTGAGTACCAGAGAGGTATGCACACCCTCGACTTCCTCGTGAAAAGCTACAGGATCCTGCCGGGCAAGCCCAGAACCTTCTCCGGACTGCCCGAATCGTATGGGACCAAGGAAACCTGCACCACCTTGGAGATTACCCTCAAGGAAGCACTGCTTCCCATCCGGCTCCTGCTCACCTACACCGTTTTTGAGGACAGCAATGTCATCACCCGAAGAGCCACCCTCCACAACGATGGGACCTCATCGGTACGCATCAACAACCTTGCCTCCGCCCAGCTCGATCTGGACAGCGACGAGTGGAACCT
>RZYT01000366.1 GCA_009930195.1 Spirochaetia bacterium
TGGGTACATCGTAGCCATCATCATTTTCCTCTATTTCTACAAGACCGTCAGTGGCTTTCATCACCTGTCTGTCGGGATCAGCGGTACCGCTGCCGACAGTCTGGGGATCAACAGCCAGCGGATACAAATACGGGCAGTGGTGATCTCCGGGATCCTGTGCGGGTTCGGAGGCGTAGTGCATGCAATGGGCAATGTCACGGTGTTTGCGGAGAACATGACCAGCGGAAGGGGCTTCATCGCCATGGGCGCTGCGAGCATGGCCCAGTCACACTCCCTTGTAGCCATTGCCTCTTCCTTGTTCTTCGGCACCATGCTCTCTCTTTCCAAGACGTTGCAGGGGTACATCAACTCCTATTTCACGGAAGCGATTCCCTATCTCTGTACCGTACTTGCCATCACCATCTATGGAGTGATCATCTCAATCAAAAAGAGAAGAGCTCTCAAAAGACTGTAAGGAAGATTCATGAACTACCAAACCATACGACAAGAAATCGTTGACTATGCAAAACGGATGTACGATGAAAAGCTGGTGTCCGCCACAAGCGGGAACATCAGCGTACGCCTGCCCGACAGACCTGATGCCTTTGCCATCACCCCGGGCTCGGAGAGCTATCTGCGCATGACAGCAGAGCGGATCGTCATCATGACCATTGATGGCGAGCTGCTCTCCTGCCCCGAGGGGGCGCACCCCTCATCGGAGTGGCGGCTGCACGCAGAACTCTACCGGAGGAAAGAGCAGGTGACTGCCGTGGTGCATACGCATTCGCCCTATGCTACCGCCTTTGCTTCGGTTCGGGAAGAAATTCCCTTGGTGCTTGCAGAGATGCAGCCCTGGTTGGGTGGCAGTGTTGAGGTAGCCCCCTATGCTGCACTCGGAACCGTGGAGGTTGCACAGAACTCCGCCAATACGATCGGCACCAAAGGCGCGTGCCTTATGGCCAATCATGGGGTGGTGGCAGTAGCAAATTCCCTTGATTTGGCGTATGTTCGTGCATGTTATGTAGAGGATGCAGCGAAGATCATCCATCTTGCACGCTGCATCGGAACACCTTGTGAAATAGCAATGCGCTGAGGAGGCAATCCATGATTTCCGGCAAACCCTATGAGTTCTACTGCAAGGCTGCAGAGTATATCCGAAAGCGAATCGGCTTTACCCCTGAAATTGCCATTGTTCTGGGTACCGGCTGTGCCCCGTTTGCCCAGCGCATCGAGAACCCGATCGAATTTCCGTACGCAGACATCCCCAACTTCCTGGTCACCACCAATGCATCCCATGCAGGCAAGATGATATCAGGAAGCGTGGGGGGGAAGCAGGTCCTCTGCATGAGCGGACGCTTCCACTACTACGAAGGGTTCAGTATGGAAGAGCTCGATATCCCGGTGCATGTCATGCATGTCCTGGGAGTGAAGACCCTCATCCTGACCAACGCAGCCGGGGCTGTGAATCCCGATTATGAGCCAGGGGATGCCATGATCATAGAGGATCATATCAAGCTCAATATGGGCAGTCCGTTGCGCGGCCCGAATGTTCCCGAGCTTGGACCACGGTTCTTCGGGGTTTCCGACCTCTATACCAAGGCTCTCAGGGAGATTGCCCGCACCTGCGCCAAGCGCGCTTCGATCAAGGTCCATGAGGGAGTCTACATGTTCTTTCCCGGTCCCCAGTTCGAGACTGCGGCAGAAATTCGTGCGGCCCGATTCATGGGTGCAGATGCCGTAGGCATGTCCACCGTCACCGAGGCCCTGACTGCAGCCCACTGCTCCATGAAGTTGCTTGGCGTTGCCCTGATCACCAACATGTGCACCGGTGTCACCTCCGAGCATGTCGATGGTTCTGAGGTTGAGGGAGTCGCAGCACAAGCTGCGGATGGATTCAGTTCCTTCCTGCTCGATATCGTGCAAAGCATAGAGGGGTAAGCCATGTCACTGTTGTTCAGGAATGCAGCCATCCTTTC
>RZYT01000367.1 GCA_009930195.1 Spirochaetia bacterium
GAAACACCACCCAGGAGGTCCTGTTTGTCCATGGTGCGGTATGCAACCTCCACTCTCTTATGCAGCGTATCGTTCTCCAATGTCATTTCATCTGCCAACCCTAACTGGGCAACAGCCTGTAGTGCATTGAAAACAAAAACGATACAAATTGCGAGACCAATATATCTTTGTTTCATCTTAGTCTTTTTTAATTTTCAGTTTGTTACCAACCGGGATTCTGGTAAAACTCCGGATACATGCTGACATCATCGGTGTTGAAGGGGAGCCAGTAGTGCTTGCTGGTGAGGTTGCGTGTCTGAATGACCTCTTCATCCCAGTTCAGTACGGCATTCTCTTTGGTGTCAGCTTTCGGATCCAGTTCAGATGCCCTGTCGAAATGTTGTCTGGTCTTGATGTTGTAAGGGTACTCGGTCAGCAGTAACCAGCGCCGCAAGTCATTGAAACGGTGACCCTCAAATGCAAGTTCAACGGCTCTTTCCCGTCTCAGTTCGTTCATAAACCCTTCCAGGTTACCGGCATACTTGTCAGCCAAAGCGGCAACACCGGCGCGCTCACGGATGGTGTTCAATGCTTCTACGGCATTCTTGGAGAAATTGGAAGATTTCCCTGAGGGAGATCCGTAACCCTGTGCAGCTGCTTCAGCATACATCAGGTAGACATCAGCCAGTCGCACCCAAGTCAGATGGAAGTGGGTTGAGTAGCTGTAGCCGTAAGTGATGTCCCACTTGTTGGCTCCAATCGGGATGAACTTGTAGTTCAGGTAACCGGTACGGCTCACGGTGCGTGGGTCATTCACATAGTTTCCTCCAGTATAGAGATTAGCATAACGCCATACTTCGTCTGTCGGGTTGGTGATGGTTCCGGCAACCACTTTCACTCCATCATAGATGATGTCATTGTAGAACCGTGGGTCACGATCCTTCCAGGGGTGTGTGGCATCAAAACCCGATTCGGGGTCGTTGAGTGGCATACCGTTAGCCATTCCGTAGTAATTTACATAGTTTGCTGCAGGTGCCAGTACGATACCATCACCTTCCGCCATGGCTGAGGGCTGGTAGGAGTTCATCTGGCGCCAGTATGAATCTGGACCGTAGGTCGGGCTTCTAACAATCGCTTCTGTTCCTCCCGGCATCAGCCAGTTTTGCTGCATGGTGTAAAAGAGTGATGAGTAATCTTCAAAGTCAACCAGTGCATATTGTGTCTGGCCCGATTCCACCATGCTAAGCAGTTGTCCGAAGGTGTCGGCTGCCTTCTTGCACATCTCGGGATCGTATGTACGTGGACCGTTGATGCCGTTGGCCATCAGGGGGCTACCTGCATAGAGATAGGTTTTCCCCAGCATGGAGAGCGCCCATATCTTGTTGGCACGCAGGGCGTTGTTGCCGAGCGTGCGGCGTCCTGTCTCGGTGTCATCCCAGTCTATCGGCAGAAGATCTGCGGCTTTCTGGAAATCGGCTACCATCTTCTCTGCATTCTCCCTGTAGCTCTCACGCGGAAGGGTAAGAGGCTCATCACTGGGAAGCACGGTGTCAATATAGGGAAGTCCGCCCCAATACTGCGTGAGCTGGAAGTAGAACCAGGCACGCATAAAGTAGAGTTGTCCTGTCACCAGGTCTCTTTCCTCCTGGCTTGCATCGGTCATTTTGCCGTCGGCAATCGCCTGCAACCCCATGTTTGCCACGCGGATGCCGTACCAGGAACCGCCCCACACTGATTTTGCAAAACGGTCTCCCTCAGGGCTCCAGTCACGATCCAGAAAAGAGGCTCCATTTCCGATATAATCGCGGTAGTTGCCTCTGTCAATGCTGAATCCCATCAGGTACTCACCATTGCCGATGGTCACCACCTCATCCTCTCCCCAGTTGAAGGAGCTGACCCAGTAATGCTTTGCCAGGTCGGGAGTAAGATGATACATCCTTTCCACAAATCCCTGAAAGTTCGTGAAATTTTTA
>RZYT01000079.1 GCA_009930195.1 Spirochaetia bacterium
ACCAAGGAGTGCAAGGCTCCCCTGTTTGTGAAGCTCACCCCGAATGTGGAGGATATCGGCCTCATCGCAAGAGAAGTCATGGAAAGCGGAGCCGATGGGCTGGTGGCCATCAATACGGTCGGTCCGATCGTGCATATCGACCCGGTGGCTCAGCAACCTATCCTGCAAAACAAGCTTGGGGGAAAAGGCGGGTGCTCGGGAAAGGGCATCTATCAGGATGCCCTGAAGGCCATCGGGGCCATTCGCAAAGCCTGCGGTCCTGACATTCCCCTTCTGGGTATGGGTGGGGTGGCAAGTGGAGAAGAGGCTGCCCGTCTCATTGCTGCCGGTGCTGACGCCGTCGGCATAGGTTCTGCACTTGGGACGGTGGATCAGCGCAACTGGAGTGTCTATCTTGATGCAGTCAAGGCTGAGGCTGAAGCATTCCTGCAAAACAGGAAGAGCACCAGTCATCCCCTGTCCTCCTCCTTTGTGATCAACGAACGGCAGATGGCCTATCAGAAGCATACGGTCACCAAGGTAAAGCACTATGGCAAAGACACGGTCATTCTCACCTTGGACGGCAGTCTGGATTGCAAAGCCGGCCAGTTTGCTTTTCTCTGGATTCCCCAGGTAGGTGAGAAACCCTTCTCTGTCGCACATAACGATCCCCTTTCCTTTGTCATCAAGCGCAGGGGTCCCTTCTCCGAGCAGTTGTGCAACCTCACCGTAGGCTCGGACCTCTATGTCCGCGGTCTGTACGGAGCACAACTGGAGAATCCGGTAACCCGGAAAGCCCTCCTGCTTGCAGGTGGTACCGGCGTAGCGGTTTTGCCCTCCTTGGCCAAGCAGCTGGCAGAGCAGAACACGCTCATGCAGATCCTGGTGGGAACCAGCGAGACGGTTGAGGGAGAAGCTTTGCTGGAGAATGAGCTCTCCCTGTATGGCGAGTTCTCTTGCATAGCCGATGACGGGAAACCCGGTAGGGTGCTTGATGTGCTGGATGATCTTGTCCTGGACGCAGAACAGGCCTGCTACCTGGTGGGACCTGAGATTTTCATGGCAATCGCCTGCAGAAAGTTGCTTGGGCGTGGAATGAAAGCCGAACGCATCTTCCTTTCCATGGAGCGCAGTACGCTTTGTGGCATCGGCATGTGCGGTGAGTGCGCTTGTGGTGACCGGCTAACCTGTCGCTGGGGAACCTTTCTCAGCTATGACTACCTCCTCAAGGAGGCCCCGGAGTTGGTGACATATGATTGACGTGCATGTGCATCTGAGAGACTGGGAGCAGAGCAGCAAGGAAACGCTCGCCCATGGCATGGGTGTAGCACGTTCGTGTGGGGTGGATGAGGTGTTCGATATGCCGAACACCAATCCTCCCCTGACTGGAAGATCCGCTATCCTGAAGCGTCTTGAGGATGCACAGGCGTGCAATCTTGATGTCCGGTACCATCTGTGGGCAGGAGTGACGAGCGATCGTGACCAGCTCACACAGATGGTGGAACTGCACCGCGAGCTCTTTCCCCGAGTGATCGGACTGAAGATGTTTGCCGGGCATTCTACCGGAAATATGGGACTTACCGAAGAGGAGACCCAGAAGCAGGTGTATCACACCCTTGCCCTTGCTGATTACCGTGGCGTCCTTGCCTTGCACTGTGAGAAGGAGAGCCTGCTTCGGCCCGATTTGGAACGAAGCGAGGATTTCAGTTCCCACAGTCTGGCCCGACCGGTTGCAGCTGAGATAGCCAGTGTACGCGACCAGTTGCGTTTTGCCTCGGAAGCAGGCTTCCAAGGGCATCTTCACATTTGCCATCTCAGCTCCATCGAGGCCCTTTCCTTGGTGGAAGAGGCCAGGGCAAATGGTGTTCGGGTAAGTTGCGGTGTGACTCCTCATCATGTGTTGCTGTCGCAGGATGATGCGAAAGACCGGTCCCTCTATGCGAAGATGAACCCCCCGCTTCGCAGTGAAACCGAGCGCAGTGCCCTCTTTGCCGCCCTGCTTGCAGGAAGGATCGATTGGATTGAGACCGATCATGCCCCCCACACCCTTGCTGACAAGGAAGCGGGAGCTTCGGGGATTCCCGGATTCAGCGGATTGCTGTTGTTGCTGAAGGCATTGGTGGAGGCTGGAGCGCAAGAAGACCTGCTCAAGCAACTGGTAGGCAAGCGGGCCCTGCAGGTATTTGGGCTTGCAGACCGAACGATCACCATCCCTTCGTATGACGAGCTTGCTACCCGTTCCCTGGAATCTGCAGAAGCGTATCCCTTTGACAGCTTTGCCAACTTGCGATTGCGTTAGGGAACAACCTCCTGTATACTAGCTCTCCATGAGGAGGGAGCCTTGATAGATCTTCGGAAGCATTCGAGCAGACATTTGGAGACCAAGCTGGTCCTTCCCATACCCGAAACCCAGCGGTATGAGCGGGAGTTGCACTATTATCTGTTCTCTCCTCCCCAGCTCTATGTCAATCGCAGCACCTACACGGAGGAGCGGATCCTTCATAAGTTCCAGAGCCATGGGCGGTACTCATCACCAGAGATCACCTTGGAAGAACTCTTGGACGAGCACAACTCCCTCAGTCCCCTGACCATCCTCAGGCACTACACGGCAGACCTTGAGAAGGATGTGACCAGTGTGCCTGAGCGGAATGTCATCCATGAGCTTCAGACCATCGTCAACTCCATCCGCCATGAGAACAAGGCCTGCCTGCAGGACTGCAAGGATATGGTCAAGCTGGGCATGGGCAACGATCTCGGGTCCACCTTGGAAGCCTGGCACCTGAATATGCAGGAGCTGTGCAGGATCCTGCGTGAGTTGCTTGATGTCATCCGTGCCAAGTTCAGCCCGGACAACCGTTTGATGCTTGCCTTTCTCTGGGCAGACGAAGCGGTGAGCATTCTCTGTGAAAAACATGCCATCGACCTGTATATGACCTCCAGTGCGCTGCAAGCACAACTGCCTGAAACACTTTCCGGTCTCCTGGCCTTCAGTCGTGAGGAGATGGAGTATCGTAGTGCGCAAGACTATCCCAGCGGCAGCAACAATCCCGAGACGGTACAGTATCGCAAGGCAGTTCTGAAAAAGTGGACGCAGTCGGCACTCTACCTTGTTCCTGAGATTTCGCGTTGGCCCAAGCGGGTCTCCGAAATTCTGGCAGGAACGGCTGCCGGTGTCGCCATGGCTTTTGCCACGTTGACCACGATTTTCGCAGAGGCGACGTTCATCAGAAACAGTCTGCAATGGGCCCTGATCGTCATCATCGGCTATGTCTTCAAGGATCGTATCAAGGAGTGGCTGCGCCTCTTCTTCAACGCAGTGCTGCCAAGAATGATGGCTGATGAGATCTCGTCCTTTCTCTCGCCCAAGACCAACAAGAAAATCTGCTCAAGCCGGATCAAGCTCAAGTTTGAGGAACCGGACGATCTTCCTTCTCCCGTCAAGGAGATTCGCAAGGACAAGAACAACCCGTTCAGGGATATGCTGCCCAAGGAAGATATCATCCACTATACCCGTGATCTGGTGATGCACCCGCTGACCAAGCACGGCTTGGAGCGTGACAAATTCCCAAGGGAAAACAATTTCACCTTGGTTACTCGCATCCGTCTTGACGACTTTCTCAAAGAGATGGATGACCCGAATGATGTGGTGTTCAGGATGGACCCGAACGCCGATGAGCTGGATCAGCTCAACAGCGAACGGGTATACCACCTGCATTTGGTGATTCGTGAGTATGCAAAGAAAGAGGATCTGGACGTCTACAGCCACTATACGATTGTCATGAACAAGAGTGGTATCGTCCGTATCGAGCAGATGCCTCTCGCCTAGAGCCCAATCTTCTCCGAAGCTTCGGTCATTGCATCGATGGTGAGTTGGATGATGTGCGGCAACTCAATGCCCAGCATCTCTGCTCCCCCGGTGATCAGATCACGATTCACTCCGGCTGCAAACCCTTTGGAAGCCCACTTCTTTTTCACCGACTTGACACTCATGCCCTGCATCTTTTCCGGCCGCATCAGTGCGGTCGCATAGACCAGGCCTGTCAGCTCATCAATGGTGTAGAGGACCTTTTCCATGAAATGCTCTGGTTTGATGTCACTGCAGATGCCCCAACCATGACTGCACACTGCATGGACGAATGCTTCATCCACATCAATCTGGGAAAGCAGTTCGGGAGCCTTTTTGCAGTGTTCCTCGGGGAACATCCCCCAGTCGATATCATGCAAGAGCCCAACCAGAGACCAATACTGTGGATCGTGCCCATACTCCTGGGCGAAAGCGCGCATCGTCTCCTCCACACAATAGGCGTGGTGGACCAAGGCCTCATTGGGATTGTAGGTACGAAGCAACGCATCAGCTTGTTCGCGAGTTACCATGATACTCCTCCTTTGTTGGGAGTATAGGCTCTTTGCGAGGATTCGAAAAGGCGAAAAAGATGCTCTTTCCCCTTTATACTGGCACACCTATTGTGTTAGTATGGGGCCAGCGCCGCCGGTATGGCAGGCCATCTTGTTTTGGAGGAGGAACCTATGTCTAGTTTGGACGACGGGGGCAGTATAACACCCCTGCCTAGTAGCTTGACTTCCGTATCCTCCTTCTTCCTTGCGTAGGGCCGAATTGCTCGGCTTCCATGGAATGGGGAGAATGCCTCATCATCCATGGAGGAACTATGATCACCATCAGAAAGAATCTTGTGAGCCAGAATCCAGGAGATCCAATCCAGGAGGCTCCTTACACTTGGGTCGACGCCCGTGACATCAATCGGGACGATATCTCCCAGCTTGAGGAACAGTATGCGATTTCCAGTGAATTGCTCGCAGATATCATGGACCAGGACGAACAGGCCCGCATCGAGAAAGAGGATGATTACATCGCCTTGATCGTACGTCTGCCCGCCATGGCCGATGATTGCAAGGGAATCAACCAGTATGCCGTCCCCTTGGGCATTGTCCTGATCCGTGATACTGTCATCACCATCTGCCAAAGCGACAGCATCGTACTTGAGGATTTCTCCAAAAACCGCTATCGACAATACCCCGTCCAGACCATGGAAGGGTTTGTGATCAGCATCCTTGGCCGGGCTGTGATGGTGTACATCCGTTTGCTCAAGTACATCAACCGCCAGAAATCACAGGTTGAGGAGCAGCTGCACAAGAGCATCATGAACTATGAGCTGATCCAGCTTTTGCAGATCCAGAAGTCGCTGGTCTACTTCTCCACTAGCCTGACCACAAATGAGGCACTGCTGGAACGGCTTCAGCGTACTCCCTACTTCAAGCTGGCAGGGGAGGAGGAACGTGATTTCCTCGATGACGTCATCACAGACAACAAGCAGGCCATCGAGATGGCAAACATCTACTCCTCCATTCTCACCGGTACGATGGATGCCTTTGCTTCGGTCATCAGCAACAATATGAACGTAATCATGAAGCGGCTGACCATCATATCCATCAGTCTCATGATTCCCACCTTTGTCACCGGGTTCTACGGAATGAACATTTCCTTGCCCTTCATGGGCCATCCGTTTGCTTGGATCGGCATCCTTTCGTTCTGTGGTCTGAGTGCGTTGATAGGTGGTTGGACCCTCAGCGACCGGCGCAATGCACGTCTGGTGCAGAGATCCGTGCTCGGTGCACGTGAGTCGGGGCGCGAAGTTCGGAGAAAAAAGAAGAAAAAGCGGTCCCTACCCGATTGATTCACTAGGTTATGCAATGCTACCATCGGCCAGATTCAGGAGAATACCCAAACGATGGACAGCATTGCTGATCTCTGTTTAGCCTTTGACGGCACCTACGCTGGTGATGCCATGCGTACCCTTTCAGAACTCTACACCCAGATAGAACTTGAAACATCCTCATTCTGCAAGCAACATGAAATTGCTTGTGCAGAGGGGTGTGGGACGTGTTGTGAGCATTTCATGCCGGATATCACCACTGCCGAAGCCCGCTTGGTCGCAGCCTATTTGCTGTTTGTCAAACGAGACAGGGCCCTGATGGATAGGGTTCTCGAGTTTGCAGGCAATACCAGCGGTCCCTGTCCTCTCTATCGGTTTGACTCTCCCTATCACTGCTCGGTCTATGCGGCCAGGCCTCTGATATGTCGCCTCTTCGGCGCATGTGCCAGTCAGGACAAGGAAGGGAATGCCCTCTTCCGTCGTTGTCGGTTCAACAAGGAAGAGACCATGCCCTATCTTTTGAAGTTCACCGAAGATGTGCCGGTCATGCAGGACTACTCGTATGCACTGCGAAGCCTTGATGATGGGGAAGGGGTGGTGGGCTACCTTCCTGAGAAGGTAGCTTCCATGATGGATCAACTCCAGTTTCTGGCGCGCATGCTGGAATTCGACGATTCCAATCCCGACGATACCCCCAATCCGCTGGCTAGCTAACGGATGACCCGAAGGATATAGCCTCCCAGATACTCCGACTCAGGGAAGGAGAGACGAACGGGATGGTCCTCAGCCTGGGTAAGCACCTTCAGGATCTGGATTTCCACGTTCGCATCCTTTGCACTCCAGGCCAGAATCAGACGAAGTTGCTCGAGGTTGATGGCCCCGCTGCAGCTGAACGTTGCGATGATGCCGCCGTTCCTGATTTTCTGCATTGCCAGCCGATTGAGATCCTTGTAGGCCTTCTGCGCCCCCTGTGCCTGAGCCTTGGTCTGTGCAAGCTTCGGGGGGTCGAGAATCATCAGGTCGTAATGGTCTGAGGGAATCTTTCTCATCTGTTCAAAGATGTCACAGACGGTGATGCTTACCTTCTCCCTGCTTTCGGGGGGAATGCTTCCTTGCTCCTGGTTGATGTGTACATGCACCAAGGCTTGCTTGAGTGCCTGCTCGCTGCTGTCAAAGAGATCCACTTGCTTTGCCCCTGCTCTGAGAGCGTGCAGGCTGAAGGCACCGGTATAGGAGCAGCCGTCGAGTACGACTGCGTCCTTTGCATAGGCTTCGATGGCTTTGCGATTCTCCCGCTGGTCGCAATAGAACCCGCTCTTCTGACCTTTCCCGGGGACTACTTCGTAGAGGAGGTTGTCCTCTCTGAACCGCACTGGATCGAGGCGTTTTGCCGGTGTGAAGTAGGCACCGTCCTGATAGTAGAGCAGGGTTTCGCTCAAATGCTCAATGCCGCAGAAAGCGCTGTCGGTTCCGAGGAGAATAAGGGTTTGCTTGAGCAACTGTTCAAGCGTGGACACGATCAGGTCCCGATGATCCCAGGCAATGCGTGCGCTGATGATGATCCTGAGCATGGTGCCATACACATCGACGACGAGGCCGGGAAGCATGTCGGCTTCCCCGAATATGATGCGGAATGTGGTGGTGCCGGCTTTCTTGTCCTGGAAGAACGCGCTGCGGTGGAGAACGCTCTTGGTGATGGTGTCCACCCACCAGCCTTCATCAGGGATGGTTTTTTCATCCCAACTGAGCAGGCGCAGGGCGATATGGCTTTGGCTGTCGTACCAGCCGTAGGCTATGAATTGGCCGTTTTGGGTCTCCACACGGGCGAGATCGGTAGAAAGGTCAGCTTCCTTGGTAAGCAAAGCTCCGGAAAAGACCCAGGGGTGGTGGCGGAGCAACTGTTTCTCCTTGCCTTCCTTGATGATAATTGTTTGCATGGCTACACAGTAGCCGAAGGCCTTGGTTTTGTCAAAACGTTTGTTGACTTGCCTCCAGCACATAACCGATAATGGCGATATGCAGAAACCGCTTGCCAAAGCAATCCTGTTCGATATGGACGGGACACTGGTGAACACCCTGGAGGATATCCGCAGTGCCATGGGCTGTGCCCTCAGCCTGATCGGGTTCCCTCCTCCTTCCGCCGAAACTACGAAACGGGTAGTGGGGAGAGGGCTCAAAAATGCACTGAGAGGTGCAATCCAAGAGCTAGGGGTCACCCTGGATGAGGAAGAGCATCAGCGTCTCTACAATGCCATGATGGATTCCTACCGTGCGCATCCATCGGATCAGAGCACTCTGTATGCAGGCATCCACTCCTTGTTGTGCAAGCTGCAGGCGGATGGTTTTGCCCTTGGGATTCTCTCCAACAAGGAGGACGAGCTGACCAGGCGCATTGTCAGTGATGTGCTGGGCGACTTCTCGTTCGTGTGGGTGCAGGGGCTGCTTGATTCTGTACCGCGCAAGCCTGACGCCACTGCCATTCGGCAATTTCTCATACGGCAGGGTTTTTCTGCAGACGATATTGTGTATATTGGTGATAGCGAGGTGGATTGGCAGACCGCATGCAATGTCCCTTGTTCCCCTATTCTGGTTTCCTGGGGATTCCGGCCGAAGGAAGAACTGCAATCATTGCCTGGTTCAATGGTTGTCGACACGGTACACGAGTTGGAGGATGCAATCTATGGCATACAACGAGAAGGATCTGAGAAGCAAAGCTGAAGCCTATCTGAAAGCAGAACGGGAACCCGTCTTCCGCACCGAAGTTGAAGAGGAACTGGCTCGTGGTGATTGGGAAGCATTGTTCGACCGATTCTATACAAGTCTTTCCTTCGGCACTGCCGGCATGCGGGGTGTGATCGGCGGGGGCACGAATAGGATGAACAGCTTCATGGTCCGCAAGGTGACCCAAGGTCTGAGCGAGTATCTGATGACTGCCAGTGCCAATCCTTCTGTGGTCATTGCCTATGACAGCCGCAACTACAGTGACCTCTTTGCCATGGAGGCAGCCCTGGTGTTGGCTGCCAATGGGGTCTCGGTGTATCTCTACCAGAGCTTGCATCCCGTCCCGATGCTCAGCTTCGCGGTGCGATACCTGCAGACCACTGCAGGCATTGTCATCACGGCAAGCCATAACCCGGCCAAATACAACGGCTACAAGGTCTACTGGCGCGACGGGGGGCAAGTGACTCCCCCACACGACTACTCCATTGCAGAACGTGCCAACGCAGTGAAGGTGGAGAACATCAAGGATATCAATGAGCAGAGTGCACGGTCCAAGGGCTTGTTGGTTCCCGTCCCGGAGAAGGTGGACGAGGCTTATTACCATACAGCCTTGCAGAGCTTGAGAAGACCCAGTCTGGTGCAGAACAGCCCCATCACCGTAGCGTACACTCCCTTGCACGGATCAGGAAACATCCCGGTGCAACATCTGCTGAAGCAGGTGGGGATCCGTTGCGTGGTGGTGGAGGAGCAACAGGAACCTGACGGGAACTTTCCTACCGTCGAACTGCCCAACCCTGAGCATCCCAAAGCGATGCAGATGGTCTTGGACTTGGCAAAGCGGGAGAAGGCGGACATTGTCCTGGGAACCGATCCCGATGCTGACCGCCTCGGCATTGCCATCCCTCTTTCCCCGAAGAAAGATGAGTACCGCCTGCTGACCGGCAACCAGATTGCAACCTTGCTTGCTGATTATCTGATCGAAGCGGACAAGCAGAAACTTGCAGAAAAACGTCCCTTGGTGGTCAAAAGTCTGGTGACGACCGATTTGGTTGCCCG
>RZYT01000368.1 GCA_009930195.1 Spirochaetia bacterium
TGAATAGCAAATTATCGTAACCAGACACCTCAATGGATAACGGGCATGAAGAACCCTGACACTAATAGTGTTTTTCCGTGGCTGGTTGCAGATAATTTCGGTGTACTAAACCGTATATGTCATGCTATGGGGAAACTATCATCCACCCTTGCATGATTTTTGTTGGGAAGAAGGGCCGAGGTGGCCCAAATCGGCATGAATCGACGTGTGATGGGAGGAATTGAGACAAACACCCCCTTACCCCCAGGACCGGGGGCAAAGACAATGGACATGGTAGTGTGAGAGAATGTCAGGCCGGCGAAGCCCGGGCCAGTGCCTGCTGGTTTAGCAGACTCCCGCACTTGGGACAGAATCTTGGGTCGCGGCCGAGAATCCTGACGACGATATCAAGAGGGGTCTCAAGCTTTTTGTCTTTCTTTTTGCTCTGCTTGTGGCGATACCTTGCAGCCAGCACCATTCGGTACAGCTCAAGCCTCGAGCTCTTGTTGCGAGATGAATACAAGCCGTAGTGGCGAATCCTGGTGAAGCCGTGGGGAAGCACATGCAAGAGGAAGCGCCTGATGAACTCATCGTTGGTGAGCACTGCTTGCTTCAACCGGGCTTCATCGCGGTAGTCCTTCCACAAAAAGCTTGTCATCCCATTCTCAACCGAGAGGATCCTGTTGTTGCTGATGACCAGGCGGTGTGTGTACCTTCCCAGGTACTCGAACACCCCCTCGGCCCCGTTGAACGGCTGTTTTGAAGATACGACCCAGTCCTTCTTGTAGCAGGCATCGATCAGGGATGAGAATGCGTTTCTAGAGACTGTGTTGCCGTTTTCACCCTTCAGAGAGAGCTCACCTTTCGCATACAGGCTCTTGCAACCGGAAAGGATCTTGCCCCTGAACAGACTGGAGAGTACCCTTACCGGGAGGAAGAACCTGCCCCTTGAGGGCTTCCACCGGTCGTCGGGGGCGATGCCCCCTGCGGTTACGACCATGTGGATGTGGGGATGGAAGCTCATGTTGCTGCCCCAGCTGTGGAGGATCGACATGAACCCCACCTCCGCACCCAGATACTTGGCATCGGCGGTGAGCTCCTTCACCGTCTCGCCCGAAGCCCTGAAGAGCAGCTCATACAGCTTGCGCGGGTTCTGCAGCACCAACGCATTGAGCTGTGCGGGTATGGTGAACACGGTATGGAAGTGTTTCACATCCAGCACATCCTGCTTCCTCTTGCCGATCCATTGCTCCTTTTTCACCGTCTGGCACTTGGGGCAGTGACGGTTTCGGCAGGAGTTGTAGGATTGGTGAGAATACCCGCAATCAGTGCAGACGTCGGCGTGACCGCCGAGGGCTTGGGTGCGGCATTCCATGATCGCCTTGGCAGCTTTCTGTGCCTGCAAGGGGACGAAATGGCTTTTCCGGTACTCGTCAAATGAGGCAAGGAATACATCCTGCACCTCAGCCATGAATGAAGTTCCTGTCGCGGTACTCAGCCCAGAACCGTGCAGAGAGCTCTTCGGGTGACAGTATATTGCTCTTGTCGACGAGCGAGAGATGCAGATACACCGTCGTCGAGGAAAGGCTGGAATGACCGAGCATCTCCTTGAGCCGCATGAGGTCCGTGCCGCTTTGCAGGGTGTGGGTCGCAAAGCAATGCCTCAGTGTGTGACAACTTGCCTTCTTGCTAATTTGGGCATCTTTCGCTATCTTTTTGAACATGGACTCGAAGCTTCTATAGCCTTGTGTTCGTGTCTTGGTATAGTCAGGAAAAATGTAATCGTTGGCATTGGTAGGCCGGTACATTTTCCAATAGTAGCGGAACGCCTCCAAGCCTGACTGGGTGAGCGGGGCGAACCGCTCCTTTCTACCTTTCCCGCACCGAACATGCAGCAGCATCCTTCCTGCATCGATGTCATTGACCCTGAGTGCAATCATCTCGCTGATGCGCAGCCCCGAGC
>RZYT01000080.1 GCA_009930195.1 Spirochaetia bacterium
TGCACTATGCCGCCAAGCGCTTCTATGCACCAGCCCTTCCCATCGCCTACCAGAAAGAGGACGGCAAGGTTGAGGTGTATGTGGTCAATGATGGACCGAGGCCGATCATGGATGCCAAGCTTTCGGTCAAGTTCTGCTCGTTTGATGGCCAGAAACTGGGAAAGCAGGAGTATCGTCTTGATGTCAGGGAGAAGAGCAGCACGCACTTGTGCACGCTGGACTTGCACCGCAAGCCCAAGCTGGACAAGACCAAGGCCTTCCTCTACCTGAAACTCAAGAGCGATGACCTGTACCTGGAGAACTGCCTTTTGCTGGCAGAGAGCAAGAAATGCTCACTTGAGGACCCCGGCATCGAAACCGTGGTGAACAAAGCCAGCGGAGGCTTCTCCATCACGGTCAGCTGCAGGAATCCGGCCTTTGAGGTTGCCCTGGATGCAGGAAGCCTGAAAGGGGTGTTCTCGGACAACCTCTTTGCCATCAGGCCGACTGCCCAGAAGGTGGTCCTGTTCAAGACCCAGGAAAAGATCACCGTCAAGCAGATGCGAGACAGCCTGAAGGTCTTTGACCTTTATCACGCAAGCAGAGCTTGAACAGCAATGATCCTGCAAGAAATCTTGCAGGATCAACGCTCTCCAAACATAATGAGAGGGCCCGAAGGCCCTCCACAAGAACAGGAACAGGATGCTTACTGGTTCTTCTTCCAGGTATCCCATGCTTTCTGCACTTCGCTGGCAACCTGGGCGGGAGCCTTCGAACCAAGTCCGATCTCCTGCAGGCCGGTGTTGATGACGTTGTAGACATCGCTGTGAAGCACACCGTCGATAACCGGGGTGATCGTGGTGTACGCAGCATAGTATGCAGCGCGCTTGGCGATGAACGGCTCAAGATTCTTTTCCTTTACCACTTTCTCAACATCGACGTTGAGGTTGGAGGGGAAGGAAGCACCGGTGGTAAGGCGGTAGGTCTGCACATACTCACCCTGCAAGTACTTGATCAATCTCCAAGCAGCCTCTTCCTTGGCGGAGCCGGCAGGAATGTTGGCGCTCATGCCCCAACCGGTACCGACAACACCACTGTTGGAGTTGCTGATGACTTCGCCGGGGAGATTGGGAATGACCATGAGCTCGAAATCGCTCTGCTGGGAAGCGGGGCTGATCAGAGCCTTGCCGGTGGTGATGTCGGTCTGGAACGAAGCGGTCGACCAGTCACCATCGATGTAGAAGGCTGCCTTGCCTGCTGCAAAACTGCCGCGGGATGAACCGTAGGGGCTGCTGAGGCTGTTGCGGTTCAGCATGCCGGACTTGTACATGTCATCAATCAGGGCGAGGGAGCTGACGAACCAGGGATCGGTGAACTTGATCGAACCGGCAGCAAGCTTCTCGTACCAGTCAACACCACCGAAGCGGCCTACAACCATCGAGAAAAGGCAGCTCTGCATGACCCAAGCATCCATGTTGTCCATGGCGATGAGATCGATGCCCTTTGCCTTCAGAGGACCTACCATGGCCTTCATCTCAGCATAGCTCTTGGGAATGGAAAGACCATTCTCTCTCAGCACCTTGGCGTTGACATAGAGCATGTGGGTGGTGGTCAGACCGTTGGGGAGTTCTCCAACAAACCCGGCAAACTGAGGAGCCAGGGCAGCCGGATTGTAGTCATCAACCATACCATCCTTCTCGAGGAACGGCATCAGGTCCTTCACACTCTTGGTGGTGTGGAGGCTTGTGCTGCGCCCGCTGGGCCACATGTACAGTACGTCGGGCACCTGGCCGCTGGCAACATACGCCTCGGTCTTCTGGTGGAACGGCTCATTGAACAGGTCCTCGCGAACCAGCTTGATGTCCGGATTCTCTGCTGCGAACTTGTCCCAGACCATTGCAATCTCATTTGCGCTGTTAGGCTCGGACATATCGATGTAATTGAGCACGGTGAGTTCAACCTGCTTGCCTGCAGTCGCCTCTTCCTTGGTTCCCTGCGCAAACACTGATGTCACGACCATCAGCAACGCAAGAGCCACTACGGAAACTCTCTTCAGTCCAGTCATTTTTACCTCCTAATGACTTTTTCCATTTCTGTGCAGGGGTTTCATCCTCTACATCATCTGAACATCCACCACCCCACAAGGGAGTGAAGCATCCTCACTTAATTAGTTCATACTTTGTACAAACTAATGCTACCATGACTTATACAGGCTGTCAAACAATTTTGCTGTCAGCCTTTTACTGCTCCTGCAGCTACACCCTTGGTGATTTCCTTACGGAATACAAGATAGAACACCAACATCGGAACCAGACCGATGACCAGCGCGGCAAACTGCTTGCCGAAGTCGGAAGAGAGTGCACCGGCAAACTTCTGCACACCGACCGGAAGGCTCTTCAGCACATCACTGCTGGTAAGAATGTTGATCAGCATGAACTCATTCCAAGTACCGGTAACCGTCAGAATGGCCACCGTCACCCCAACAGGGGCCGCCATGGGAACGATGAGGGAAGCGAAGATCCTCAGATACGTCGCCCCGTCGATCCTGGCAGACTCCACCAAGGCATCGGGAATTGCCTTGATGTACTCCGTACCCAGATAGATGCCCATCGGCATTGCTATGCCGATATACGGGATGAGCACCCCAAGGCGGGTATTGTACAAGCCCACCCAGTTGATGATGAGAAAGAGCGGGACCATGATCGACTGTAGTGTCAGCAGCAAACCGATGACAAACGATCCATGGAGGTACTTGGTTGCCTTGTTCGGAATCTTGGCAAAGGCAAAACCTGCCATGAAGGAGAAACACAACGTTGCAACCGTGGTGATTCCGGTATAGATGACACTGTTGAGGATCAGGTTGGGGAACTTTCCCCGTACCCAGGAGTCCTTGTAGTTGATCGTCACCCAATCCTGGGGAAGCCCGAGCTTATTGAGCTGGAACTCCGTGGTTGTCTTGAACGAGTTCATGATCAGCCACAGCAGCGGATAGATGGCCATGACCGTGAAGAAAATCATGACGGCATAGGTCAGGACCAGGCCGACTCGTGAGCGTACGCTCTTGGTATCCTTGATATCACGCATCGCTTACTCCCTCCCGCCGAACTTCGCTTCGACCCACTTGGTAAGGCCGATGAGAGCAAAGCTGATGATGACCATGACGGTGCTGATGGCATTGGCCAACGGATAGTTGGGGGCTCCTTTGAACGCCTTGTCGAACATGTAGATGGAGAGCACACTGGTGCGGTTTGCAGGACCACCGGCTGTCATCACATAGATGAGGTCGAAACTCTTCAGCGAGCCGCTGATGGCGAGGATGGCGGTGGTGACCAGAACGCCGCTGAGTGCGGGAAGAATGATATTGCCAAGCACTTGCGTCTCGCTTGCCCCGTCTATGCGTGCAGCCTCGATGACCGCACTGTCGATCTTCTGCAGGTTTGCAATGAAGATGATCAGATACATGCCGGTGTACATCCAGAGGATGACGAACAGCACTGGAAGGATGGGGTGGTTGGAGATGCCGTATTCATAGGCAGGATTGAAGAGCCTGACCAGCTCGGGGAAGGCCCCGTACGGTGCAAAAAAGGATTTCCACAGGATACCGATGACAACGGTGGAGATGACCGTGGGAAGATAGATCATCGTCTGGAAAAAGTCCGCCTGCTTCACAATCCCACGATAGAGCACATAGGCAAGGAAGAAGCCCAAAGGGATCTGTCCGAAAACCGAGACAAGCACGATGTACAGGTTGTTCTTCAGGGCAAGATAGAAGTACTCATCGACAAAAAGTCGGCTGTACCACTTGAGCCCCACGAAACTGATGGGTTTTCCTCCGAACAACTTTCCCCCGTTGTAGTCACTGATACTGAGGAAAATCGAAAATATGGTGGGGAAAGCCATCACCGAAATATAGATGAGAAACCCGGGCAGAACCAACGTCCAATACGCCCTCCGCTGTTCCTTCTTAGCATCCAGCAGCGTATGCGTCTTAGGCATGAGACACCTCCATCCTTGGTTTTTCGTAGGTTTTCTTCATCGGGTATGCCTGTGCTATCACATCTTCCCAGTCAAAGTGGGTCCTGCACTCAATTTCGGAGAGCTCGGGAACGGCAAACAGTTTTTGGAGGAACATCATCGCAGCGCCCTTTGCAACCACCGACTCGTCCTGGGTATCGAAAATGAGTTTGCACCCTACCTTCTTGAGCAAATCCAGGAACTGCGGGCACGCCTCGGAGAGAAGCGTACGGATTTTTTGCTCATCACTGAACGGCTTTCCATGGATGAACAGCACCCTGGGGTCGAAGACCGAAATGACGGGAACCAACGAGCTGAAGAGGTCCACCATCCAGACTCTCCAAGCATGCTCATCGCTGACACTGCTGATCAGAAGGTCCTCATCCAGACCAGTCTGTCCGATATTGTGGCCACGCCAGCTGAGGGTGCAGATTTCACCCGAACTGTGATGGGAACCATGGTAGACCTTCCCACCGATCGAAAGTCCGATACCCACGCCGATGCCGGCACGGTCGCCGAACTGGTAGCTTCCTTCATGATAGTCTGCGATCATGCACATGAAGTCACCCAGATTGACATTGCGGTTGATGGTCATCTCAAGCCAGGCAGTGCAGTTGGCGTCATTCTCCACGAAGACCAGCACATCGTAGCGTTTTGCAAAAAAGTCATACAGGTCATAGTTGTGCAGGCCAAAGGGCTCGGCATAGACGATGATGCCGCTTTCCGTATCCACGATGCCGGGAATGCCTGCAACCACAGCAAGCAGGGGAAGCCCCAACTTATACACTTGCTTGAGCACCAGATCCATCAGAAAGGTGAGAATCCCATCGAAATCGACTTCAGGCAGTTTTCCCTTGTCCTGATAGAGCAAGGAGCCGGTGATATCCATGATAACGGCGCGGTAGTGGGAAGGCTGGATGTCAAACCCCACTACACAGCCAAACTTGTCGTTGAGCCTGAGGATGATGGGTTTCCGCCCTCCCCTGCTCAGGCCGCTGCCCTCTTCACCTTCATAGACGACTTCGTCATCAATGAGGGCACTGATGATGTTGGTTACGGTCGAACGATACAAGTTCAATTCTCTTGCAATGTCGACCCTGCTGATCCCCGGGCTCTTCCAAATCAGTTGCGAAACCAAGGAAGTGTTCGCATTCTTCTGGAAATTGTTGTTGTTGATTCTCATAGGCCTCTATATACTAGGGACATACCCACGTCTGAGATGAAAAGCGGAACAACCAAAAAGTTTGTTCGCTCTCTGTACAAACAAAGCCTAGCATCCCCCCACTCACCTGTCAAGCAGAACTTTCCACTTCATTTGTACACCCTTTGAACTTGACGTAGGCCAGCCAAGATGGTACCAAGTGTCCATGCGTACACACCAACCAATGAAAGCCAGTTCACTTCTGTTCCCCCTCCCCAAGCACCTTGAGGACAAGGATGGCGTCTTTCGCCTCCATGAGACAACCAGCGTTGCAGCCGAGCCTCTGCTCAATGCGATAGGAGACCAGTGTGCTGCCCTGCTTGGGTGCAAGCGAGGCGGAGAAGACATCCTGTTCAAAGTCCAGAAAGAGATGGCCGAAGAAGCCTACCGGCTGACCATTTCCAAAACCCAGATAGTCGTACGCTCCAGCACACCCACTGGAGCCTTCCGTGCACTCTCCACCCTGCGTCGCCTTGCCTTGCTTGGGGAGAACCTCATCCCCTGTTGCACCATCGAGGACGAGCCTTCCCACTCGTGGCGCGGCCTCATGCTTGACTGCAGCAGGCACATGTTCAGCGTAACTTTCATCAAGAAACTGATCGATATCGCTTCACTGGTTCATCTCAATCGCTTCCATTGGCATCTTACCGACGACCAAGGCTGGCGCATCCCCCTCGATGGCTATGACAAGCTTGCAACCATAGCAAGCAAGAGGACCGAGAGCCAGTATACCGACGGAAGGACCTACGGCCGGCTTTATACCAAGGAAGAGATACTCGAAGTCCAGGCTTATGCCCATGCGCATCACATGCTCGTCATCCCCGAGCTCGAGACCCCCGGCCACGTCTCCGCCCTGCTTGCTGCCTATCCTGGGCTTGGCTGTACGAAAGGCCCCTATGCGGTTCCTGACAGCTGGGGCATCTTCGACGAGGTGCTGTGTGCAGGCAATGAGGAGGTCTTCACCTTCCTCGAGGATGCAATCGGCCAGGTGGCTGCCCTCTTCACAGATCCGTACCTCCATATAGGAGGGGATGAGTGCCCCCACACCGCATGGGATGCTTGCCCTGCCTGCCGAAACAGAATGAAAGAACTGGGATTGGAGCAGTCTCACCAGCTGCAGGCGTACATGACCAGCCGCATCTGCAAGCTGGTTGAGCAGGCAGGAAAACGTCCCATCGGCTGGGACGAAGTGCTGGAAGGAACCGAGCAACTGGGACTTCCCAAGGATTTGATCGTCATGTCTTGGAGAGGCCTCGAGGGAGGCATCGAGGCGGGAAAAAGGGGTCATGAGGTGATCATGAGCCCAAACACCGCCGGCTGCTATTTCGATTACAAGCATCTGGACAGTGAGGATGAGATGGGGAACCTCGGGGTAAGCACCCTCAGGGATGTCGCCTCATTTGCATGTGCTCCCCCCTCTCTCGACCCTTCGGTGCAGGAGAATATCCTGGGAGGGCAGGCAAACCTCTGGACGGAGAAAGTATGCTCGGCAAAACAAGCGGAGTATCTGCTCTTTCCCCGGCTCCTGCTCATGGCAGGGCAACTTTGGAATCCTCAACAATCAGAGACAAATCTGCGGATGCGCTCACTATTGCAGCAGTTGTGCGATAGACTTGATGTACTGAGTTACCGAGGTCCTGTCTCTTAGCATATTGATGCAAAGACAAGGACGTGGTATGAATGCAGTACACCTTCTGGTGGATTTTCTCTAGTGCAGGCCCTGCTTCCGTTGGAAGACGGGCCTGCTTTTCATAAAAAGCACCAGGAGTTGATCCTGGTGCTATGGTGCTTCCTAGTCCCCTTTGGCTGCAAGTTCCCTGGGTATGTGGATCAGATGCTCCTCACTCTCCCGATAGAACGTTGCAATGAACCCGATGATGCTGACCAGGCTGCTGCCGGTCTTCAGGGCAAGATCCTCGGCCAAGGGTCTCACCTCATCCTTGAAGGCCTGAAACTTCACTTTCACCAGCTCATGGCTTGCAAGCGCCTCATCCATGGCTGCTATCACCCGCTGGTCCAACCCACCCTTGCCGATCATCACGACCGGCTTGAGCGTATGGGCCTGCGCCTTCAGAAAACTGCGTACACTGCTATTCATACCCGCAGTATACTTAGTCCTTGTACTTCTGTGCAACTACGAAGCGCTTCACTTTTTTCGTACTTGTCATCTCAAGCGGTTCATCAACAACGGTCACACGGGTAATTTTCTTGTACGCCTGCAACTCCTTGTTCACCTCACTGACAATCTGCTGTATGCGCTCCTCAACCTTCTGCTTGGCCTGGTCGCCGTGCTCCTTGGTCATCTCGTCACGATACTTTTCCGCAGGGTATACCAACGCCCTGATGCCCTCACTCTTGGTCTTCTTGTCCACCAGGTATCCGAGGACACAGATGGTATCAATCTCACTGTAGAGCTGGAAGTGGTCCTCGATCTCCTCGGGGAAGACATTCTTGCCACCCTCGGTGACAATGATGTTCTTCGCACGGCCGGTAAGGTAGAGGTATCCCTGGGCATCCTGATGACCCACATCACCGGTGTTGAGCCAGCCATCGCTGAGGACTTCTTCTGTTGCCTCCGGATGATTGTAATAACCTTGCATGACCATGGGTCCCTTGATGTAGATGGTGCCATTGCCCTCGCTGTCAGGATTGACGATCTTGACCTCAGTCTGGGGAATCTTCTTTCCCACCGACGTCTCAATGTAGGCCTCAACCGGGTTGAGGTGGGTGATGGGACTGGTTTCCGTCAGCCCATAGCCCTGCACAAAGTCGATGCCAAGCTCATTGAACATCTTGAAGGTGGATGCAGGAAGCGGCCCGCCGCCGCTGATGCAGATGCGGTTCTTGTCCAAGGAGAGCTTCTTCAACAGGAAGCCGAACATCGACTTGCCGACATTCACCTTGAACAACTTCTTCAGCAAACCGGAAATTCCCATCAAAAAGCGGATGATCCCATACAGGACAATTCCCTTCTCCCTCACCCCGTTCATCAGGGCCGCGATCATCTTGTTGAAGAGCATCGGGACTGCGAGGAACATGGTGACCTCACCCTCTTTCAGCTCCTTGAGCACCTGGCTGATGATCAGCTTCTTGCCAAAGACGATGGAAGCACCAGCACTGAGAGCCTCAAAGAAGACGGCCATCATGGTATAGGCATGGTGGATGGGAAGAATGGCATAGAAGACATCCGAAGGGTACAATTGCATGTTGCCCTGGGCGAGATAGCAGTCAGCAACCAGGTTGCTGTGGCTGAGCATGACACCCTTGGGGGTTCCGGTGGTGCCACTGGTGAACAGGATGGCCGCCGTCTCCTCCGATTTTGCCTGATAGCGTTCGGTTTCCGCGGCCTCAAGGTCAAGGACAAAGGGATGGGCGCTGCCCTCTTCCAAGCTGATCCTGTCGGTCAAGCCAAGCTTGTTCTCCTCATCAAAGTTCTCCAGGCGATCAGTATCCGCAAACAGGATCTTTACATCGGCAAAGCCCATGAGCTTCACCATATCCTTGTTGCTCAGGGTATTGTCCAGAGGTACCACAATGGCCCCTGCATACAGGATGCCAAGGTAGGCCATTGCCCATTCGGGGCTGTTCTTTCCGCTGACAGCAACCTTGCTGTCCTTGCCCACCCCTTTGGCGACGAGGAAGTTGGCGATGGTGAGAATATGCTCATGTGCCTGTTCATAGGTGAACGTCTCTTTTTTCGGAACAAAGGCTGTGAAGCACTTGTTCTGGGCGAAACGACTGACTGAAATCTCAAACATCTGGACTACAGTCGGCCACTGACCGTCAAACATCTTTCCACGGTATGCATCCAGAAAATCCCAAGGCTTCGGGGTGTTCTTTGTAGTTGCCATCTTCCTTCTCCTCATAACCAGTGCAGATTTCTGCAATCTACTTATACTATAGGCAGAAGAATCTGGAAAATCAAGATTATAATGACAGGTTTTCAGAATGCGTAATAATGTAATACAGCTGTCGTGAAGTGTGAAAACCCTCCCTTGCGTTGACCAAAGCGAAGGATGCGACTACAGTTTACGACGAGGTATCGTTGAGTATGCACATTTCCACCTTTGATGATGTGGTCTTCTTCATGGAGAGTTTCACCAACTTAGAGAAGCAGACCGACCACTATACAACCCGGAACTATCGCCTGGACAGGATGATTGAACTGCT
>RZYT01000369.1 GCA_009930195.1 Spirochaetia bacterium
TTGCCTGCGCTGCTCGGCCCAAGAATACAAACATTCAAGCCGTTCTTGATGAACTCCAGGGAACTGAGGGATGCGGCAACTCCGTGCGGGATGTACTCCCTTTTCATCGAGTCGACGCAGTTCCCAATCTCTGCTGGGCTGCCTGTAAGTCTTGCATATCTGAGCATCCTGGACAGTTGCTTGTTTGCATCCACCTCGTATTGGGCGCCCACCAATTCCTCAATGATCGACAAGGCATCCATCTTGAGGAAATCGGGACTCCTGTACAGCTCATCGAACCTCAAGGCCATATGTTCGAGACCAAGGTATTGCATCTGCCTCTCGATCGAGGCGAAAAAATCCTCAACTTTCTGCATGGTGGCCCTCCTCATCCTCGGAAGCGGCGAGTGTCCTGCTCTTCTCAAGCAGCACCTCGAGCGAGAACATATCCGTATTCACGGCGTATCCGCCCTTGTTGCGGTTCTCGATCTGCTCCCTCGACTTGGGTTTCGCCGCCTTATCAGAATGAGCATCAGCAAAAGCGGTTATGGAATTCTTGATGGTGGTATAGGAGACCTTTCCCCTGTCCAAGGCCAGGGCGCAGCATTCCTCCAGAGCCTCCTTGCCGTATTTCCTGCTGAAGGAAAGGACTCCCTGGCAGCTTCGGTAGGTCTGCACCTCCAGTTTCCTGCTCACGAGGATGCGTTGGATCACCTCCTTGGTATTGGGTCCGATTGTCATCGCCCAACTGAGGAAATGATGGGCGTTCCAGTTGGACATCAGGCGGAAATTCTCGGGAAGGTGGTCGGGATTGGTCATCCATTGGCCTCTTGCCTTGGCCCGTGGCCAGACACACACCACCTCATTGGTTTCTGCCAACCGGATGGTGACCGTCTCGGCTGTAGCATAGACCATCAACGGCTTGTGCCGGTGGGACTTGTCT
Source organism: Spirochaetia bacterium (assembly GCA_009930195.1). Lineage (GTDB taxonomy): Bacteria > Spirochaetota > Spirochaetia > Sphaerochaetales > Sphaerochaetaceae > Sphaerochaeta. The sequence goes on from RZYT01000369.1 coordinate 923, forward strand.
ACGCTATAATAACTGTTGTCGAAACGGATATGGAAATCGCCGGACGACTTTGCGGCTTTTCTCTCCACGTACTGGTACTGCGTGGAGGGGAGCTGCATCAATACCTTCCGCTCCTCCTCCCAGTAGAATCTCCTGGAGTGCGGCTTCTTGGTGAAGGGGGTGTCGTTCAGGCGGTCGATGTTCTCCCGCAGGTCTCGGTTGAACGCCTCAAGGCTGAAGTAGTCCCTCTGGGCCAGGTCATGGAAGAAACCCTTCTCCATGATGCCTATTGCGCATTCTATGGAGCTTTTGTCTCTGGGTTTTTTCACCCTTGCAGGCATGATCGCCGTACCGTTGTGCTCGGCCCATGCTGTATAATCCTCGTTGAGGTCGGGCTCTATCCAGTCCCGGTTCGAGATGACGGCCTGCTTGCAATTATCACAAACCACAATCGCAGGAACCCCATCGAAATACTTCAATGCGTTGTTGTTCACCTCGATCCATTGGGGCTCCTTGATGGAGGACATCCCCTCTGCATACGTGAATTGCGAATAGGGCAGCACGGCTGCAAAGACCACGATGGGAAACACCTCCCCGGTCAGGGAATCGATGAAGCTGAAGGTCTTTCCTGCAAAGTCGACCTCCATGTCCTGTCCCATTGCCGCTTCCTTGTGGTAGGTGACGTTGTTGTCATCCTTCCACTTGGTGTACAACTCGCAGAACTGCCTGTACTGGTATGCTTTCCTGTCTGAGGCGGCGCACCGGTTGGTGTACTTGCCCCAAAGGTAGGCCAGGGTCATGTTCTTCTCCGAGGTCATTCGTTGGTGGATTTCCCCGAAGTCGGGAAGCTCATACCGCTCATCACGCTTGAGCTGGGCCTGGGAGGCATTCGGGTACACCTTGGTGAAGATACCGAGATTCGTGATGCCCTCGGGCAACGGGAAACTCAGAGCCTTGCAGCGCTTGAATTCACGCAGGAATCCATTGACCCCGGACTGGCTGACATGCAAAGACTCGGCAATCTCCCTGCC
>RZYT01000081.1 GCA_009930195.1 Spirochaetia bacterium
TGACCGAGATCTGTCGGGCTGTTGCAGAGATTGCGAATGTCCGTATCTCCCGTTCAGCACCGTTCATCGGAAAGAGTGCCTTCGCCCACAAGGGTGGGATGCATATCGACGGGGTGCAAAAGAACCCGCTCTCCTTCGAGCATGTCGATCCGCTGTCGGTAGGCAACGAACGCAGGCTGTTGATGAGTGAGGTTGCCGGCCGTGCCCTGATGCTCAAGCGCATTGCCCGTGTTGCCCCGAACCTGGACAAGGATGACCCGGTTACGGTCTCCCTGATGGATGAATTGAAGAGCCTGGAGGCCGATGGCTACCAGTTTGAGGGCGCTGAAAGCTCTTTCGATCTGGTCATCCGACGCCACCTGAAGATGTATCGCCCCTACTTCCAGCTGGTGCACTACCAGACGATCGGGAGCAGTCCCTATGCAGACCCGCTCTCCGATGCCACCCATGCAGCGGTGGTCAAGGTGAAAGTGAATGGGCAGAGTGCCATCACCGCAGCCGAGGGAGAAGGTCCGGTCAATGCTCTGGACAGGGCGCTGAGAAAGGTGCTGGAGCAGTTCTATCCGACACTCAAGAGCGTGCACCTCACCGACTACAAGGTACGGGTGCTCGATTCGGCCGGAGCTACCGCTTCGAAGGTCAGGGTTCTGATCGAGTCGACCGATGGCAGCAACAGCTGGTCGACAATCGGGGTGAGCAAAGATATCATTGAGGCCAGCTGGTATGCCCTCAGTGATAGTATAGAGTACAAATTAATCGCCGACGGTGTTGAGCCTTCGGACGAAGAAGCGTAAGGAGAATTCCCCCATGGGTATGACAATGACACAAAAGATCCTGGCACACCATGCCAAATTGCCATCCGTGCGAGCCGGGCAGTTGATCATGGCTGACCTCGATATGGTGCTGGGCAACGATATCACCGCTCCGGTGGCCATCAATGAGTTTCCCAAGTTTGGCAAGACAACGGTCTTCGACAAGGACAAGGTTGCCTTGGTCCCCGACCATTTCAGCCCCAACAAGGATATCAAGGCTGCTGAGCAGTGCAAGTGCCTCAGGACCTTTGCAGGGGAGCACGATATCACCAACTACTTCGACGTAGGTCAGATGGGCATCGAACATGCCTTGCTTCCCGAAAAGGGGCTGGTGGGTGCTGGGGACCTGGTCATCGGTGCTGACAGCCATACATGTACGTACGGTGCGCTTGGTGCGTTCTCCACCGGTGTCGGTTCGACCGACATGGCCTGCGGCATGGCAACCGGCCAGGCTTGGTTCAAGGTTCCCTCTGCCATCAAGTTCAATCTGACCGGTTCCTTCGCCCCCTATGTGTGCGGCAAGGACCTGATCCTTCACATCATCGGCATGATCGGTGTCGATGGCGCGCTCTACCAGAGCATGGAGTTCAGTGGGGAAGGGGTGGCCAACCTGAGTATCGACGACCGTTTCACGGTAGCCAACATGGCCATTGAGGCCGGTGCGAAGAATGGGATCTTTCCGGTGGATGAGGTTGCCCTTGCGTACCTGAAAGAGCACTGTCCCAAGGAGCCGGTGATCTATGAGGCCGATGCGGATGCCCAGTACGAACGCGTGATCGACATCGATCTTTCAGCCATCAAGAGCACGGTGAGCTTTCCCCACCTTCCTTCCAACACCCGCACCATCGATGAGGTGGGTGAGGTACGGATCGACCAGGTGGTCATCGGCAGTTGCACCAACGGGCACATCAGCGACCTCAGGCAGGCAGCCGCCATTCTCAAGGGACGCAAGGTTGCCAAGCACGTACGTGCCCTGATCTTCCCCGCCACCCAGGAGATCTGGAAGCAGGCGATGCACGAGGGCTTGTTTGACATCTTCGTGGACAGCGGTTGCGCTGTCTCCACCCCCACCTGCGGCCCCTGCCTTGGTGGTCATATGGGCATCCTGGCCGAGGGTGAGCGGGCGGTCAGTACGACCAACCGCAACTTCGTCGGGCGCATGGGTCATGTGAAGAGCGAGGTCTATCTGGCAAGCCCAGCAGTGGCGGCAGCCAGTGCGGTGGCAGGGTACATTGCTGACCCGAACAAGGTTGAGGAGGTATAGGATGCAGGCAAAAGGAACAGTTTTCAGATATGGCGACAACGTCGATACCGACGTCATCATCCCGGCACGGTATCTCAACACCTCCAACCACAAGGAGCTTGCACAGCACTGCATGGAGGATATCGACCAGAACTTCATCAAGCAGGTGAAGAGCGGCGACATCATGGTGGCGGACCGGAACTTCGGCTGCGGCTCAAGCCGTGAGCATGCCCCGATCGCCATCAAGGAGAGCGGCATCTCGTGTGTCATCGCACGCACCTTCGCCCGCATCTTCTACCGCAATGCGATCAACATCGGCCTTCCGATCCTTGAGTGCCCAGAGGCTTGTGACGGGATCAAGGCAGGGGATGTGGTCAGTGTTGATTTCGCCACCGGCACCATCACCAATGAGACAACCAAGAAGGTCTTCCACAGTGAACCCTTCCCGCCGTTCATGCAGGACCTGATCGCCAGCGGCGGTCTGGCAGGCTACATCGCAAAGAGAGGGCACCAGGCATGAAAAAGCATATTGCAGTGGTCAGCGGGGACGGCATCGGACCCGATATCGTCAGGGAGGCCCTGAAAGTCCTCTCTGCTGTTGGGGCAAAGTTTGGCCATACCTTCACCACCAGTGAGTACGAGGCGGGCGGCATCGCCCTCGACCATACGGGAATTCCTCTTCCCGAGGAGACCCTCAAGGGTTGTCAGGAGAGCGACAGCGTACTGCTCGGTGCAGTGGGCGGTCCCAAGTGGGACACCCTTCCCAGCCATCTGCGCCCTGAGAAGGCCCTGCTCGGGCTTCGTGGCGGCATGGGGCTCTTTTGCAACCTGCGCCCGGCAATCCTGTACAAGCAGCTTGCCGATGCATGCCCGCTGAAGAAGGAAATCGTCGGGGAAGGCTTGGACCTTATGGTCGTGCGCGAGCTTACCGGCGGCATCTACTTCGGCGAACGGGGAAGGGACGAGAAGAGCGCCTACGATACCATGGCCTATACGGTCGAGGAGATCGAGCGCATCGTCCGCAAGGCCTTTGAGATCGCCCAAAAGCGTTCGGGCCGGTTGTGCAGTGTGGACAAGGCGAACATTCTCAACACCAGTCAGCTCTGGCGTGAGGTGGTGGGTCGTGTGCAGGGTGACTACCCTGATGTGCAGGTCAGCCATCTCTATGTGGACAATGCTGCCATGCAGTTGGTGCGCAATCCCCGCCAGTTCGATGTCATCGTGACTGAGAACATGTTCGGGGATATTCTCAGCGATGAGGCAAGCCAGATCACCGGTTCCATCGGGATGTTGCCTTCGGCTTCGCTTCGTGAGGACAGTTTCGGCATGTATGAGCCGATCCATGGCAGTGCTCCCGACATCGCAGGCAAGGATCTTGCCAATCCCATTGCAACGATTCTTTCTGTTGCCATGATGCTTCGCTACAGCTTCGGCTTGGCAGCGGAGGCAGAGGCCATCGAGCATGCCGTTTCGAAGGTGTTGGACAAAGGATACCGTACCGCTGACATTTATACCGAGGGTATGAAGAAGATCGGTACCAGTGAAATGGGCAGCATGATTGCCCAGTCCCTGTAAGAGGGGGAGGAAAGAAGATGGACGAAAGCAAGAGACGTTCGAGTCAGATGACAGAGGGGGCCCAGCGCTCCCCGCACCGCTCGCTGATGAAAGCCCTGGGCTGGACCGATAGGGAGATCCATATGCCGATCATCGGGATCGTGAACGGGGCGAATGAGATCATTCCCGGTCACATCCACCTCAACCGCATCGTTGACGCGGTGAAGGCAGGGGTGAGAGAGGCAGGGGGAAACCCGGTTTCATTCCCGGTCATCGGGGTATGCGACGGGATTGCGATGGGCCACACGGGTATGAAATACTCGTTGGCAAGCCGTGAGGTCATTGCAGACTCGATTGAGATCATGGCTACCGCCCATCCCTTCGATGCGCTTGTCTTCGTGCCCAACTGTGACAAGATCGTGCCGGGCATGCTCATGGCGGCAGCAAGGATCAACATTCCTTCGATCTTTGTCTCCGGCGGGCCGATGCTTGCCGGCAAGATTCCCGGCGACTCCTGCGGAATGAGCCTTTCGGTGATGTTCGAGAAGGTCGGCACCCATGCAGCGGGCCTGCTCAGTGATGAGGAGCTGCTTGCCTATGAGGACAATGCCTGTCCTACCTGCGGCTCATGCAGCGGGATGTTCACCGCAAACAGCATGAACTGCCTGACCGAGGCCATCGGCATGGGACTTCCCGGAAACGGGACAATCCCGGCTGTGTACAGCGCCCGCGACCGCCTTGCCAAGGAAGCCGGCTACCAGATCATGGAGCTGTTGAAAAAGAACATCAGGCCTTTGGACATCATGACCAGCAAGGCGTTTGCCAATGCTTTGGCCGTGGATATGGCTCTGGGTTGCAGTACCAATACGATGCTGCACCTGCCGGCCATCGCCCATGAGGCGCATGTGGATCTGGATATCTTTTTTGCCAATGTGATCAGCGCCAAGGTCCCGAATCTCTGCCACCTGGCCCCGGCCGGCGAGCACCACATCGAGGATCTCTATGCAGCCGGCGGCGTGCTTGCCGTCATGCATGAGCTGGGCAAGGGAGGTCTGCTCGACCCAACCCTTCCTACGGTCAGCGGCAAGACCATCGGAGAACTCTATGAGGCCTCTGTTGTGTATGACCACGAGGTCATCCGACCGATAGGCAATCCCTTCTCGGCAACCGGTGGCATTGCGGTGCTCAGCGGCAATCTGGCTCCCGATGGTGCTGTGGTCAAGCGCAGCGCAGTCGATGAGAAGATGCTTGTTCACCAAGGTCCAGCCAGGGTGTTCGACAGTGAGGAAGCAACGATCGAGGCCATCTTTGGGGGAAAGATCAAAGCAGGCGATGTGATCGTCATCCGCTACGAGGGTCCCAAGGGAGGGCCGGGGATGCGCGAGATGCTCAGTCCCACCAGTGCCATTGCAGGCATGGGCCTGGACAAGGAAGTCGCCCTGATCACCGACGGCCGCTTCAGCGGAGCTACCCGCGGAGCCTCCATCGGGCATGTGAGCCCCGAGGCTGCCCAAGGTGGTCCCATCGGCTTGGTTCAGGAGGGCGATCAGATCAGGATCGATATCCCCAACGGCAAGCTTGAACTGCTTGTCGATGAGGCCACCTTGGCCCAGCGCAAGCAGCGTTGGGTTTGCAAGGAGCCGGAGATCACCACCGGGTACTTGGCCCGTTATGCCAAGCAGGTTACCAGTGCTGCGACAGGAGCAGTCTTTCAGAGCTAATAAGAGGAGTACCTACCATGCAGATGACCGGAGCCCAGATCATCATAGAGTGTTTGGCGGAGCAAGGTGTTGATACCGTGTTTGGATTTCCCGGAGGGGCCGTTCTTCCCTTGTACGATGCACTCTACCAGAACCAACACAGAATACGGCACATCCTTACCAGCCATGAGCAAGGTGCCAGCCACGCTGCCGACGGCTATGCCCGCAGTACCGGCAAGGTAGGAGTGTGCATGGCCACCAGCGGACCGGGAGCAACGAACCTTGTCACCGGTATCGCCACCGCCTACATGGACAGTGTTCCCATGGTTGCATTCACCGGCAACGTTGCTGTCCCTCTCTTGGGGAAGGACAGTTTCCAGGAGGTCGATATCACCGGCATCACGATGCCGATCACCAAGCACAACTTCATCGTCAAGGATGTGGTGGAGCTTGCCCCGACCATCCGTCTTGCCTTCAAGATTGCCCAGGAGGGGAGACCAGGCCCTGTCTTGATCGATGTCCCCAAGGACGTGACGGTCCACACCGCCGACTTCCTTCCCCAGAAGCCGGATTCACTCCAGCCGAGAACAGAGCGACTGAGCGAAAAGAGCATGGAGCTGGCCTTGGATCTGATCAAGAAGGCAAAACGACCGATGTGCTACGTCGGCGGCGGAGTGATCAGGGCGAAGGCTTCCGAGGACCTTGGACTCTTTTTGGAGAATATCGACAGCCCTGCCTGTACCTCGCTGATGGGATGTGGAGCGGTGAACTCCTACTCCCCGCGGTTCACCGGCCTGGTAGGCATGCACGGTACCAAGGTTTCCAACATGTGTGTCTCTAGTTGTGACCTTTTGGTGGTCATCGGCGCTCGCTTCAGCGACCGCGTGGTGAGCAAAGCCAGTGCGTTTGCCAAGAATGCCCGCATCATTCACATCGATGTGGACCCTGCAGAGATTGACAAGAACATCAAGACCTACTGCCACGTGGTAGGGGACTTGAAGGTGGTGCTTGAGGAACTGAACAAGCGCATTGCCAAACCCATGGCCCATGATGACTGGATGGAACAGGTTGCTGAGTACAAGAAACGCTATCCCCTCAGGGTGGACAGCGAAAGCGCCCGCTCCAAGGAGGTTCTCAAAGCCTTGCAGAAAGTCCTCCCTCCAGGGTTCTTCATTGTCACCGAAGTGGGTCAGCATCAGATGTGGGCCGCCCAGTTCCTCAAGCATGTGCAGCCTGCGCACTTCCTCACCAGCGGCGGGCTGGGTACCATGGGGTATGGGACCGGAGCTTCCATCGGGGCGCAGATGGGCAACCCCTCAAGCCGAGTGGTCAATGTCGCCGGTGACGGTTCCTTCAGGATGAACTGCAACGAGCTTGCCACCATTGCCCGATACAAGCTTCCGATCGTCATCCTGCTGATGAACAACCAGACACTGGGGATGGTACGCCAGTGGCAGACCCTCTTCTTCGACAATCACTACAGTGAGACGACCCTTGACACCCCGATCGACTGGGTTGCTCTTGCCGGAGCCTTCGGCATCAAGGGAATGAAGATTGGCCGTGATGATGATCCGAAGCCGATTCTGCAAGCTGCCCTCGATTTGGGTGAGGCTGTAGTCATCGACTGTGAGATTCCCATCGACGACAAGGTCTATCCGATGGTTGCCCCCGGAGCATCCATCGATGAGATGCTTGGCGTTGCCGAACCCGGGGAGTACTGATAGATGTAGTGGACGAAGTCCACGAATGAGAGGCCGAGCGCTGTGCAGATGGAATGGATCGTCGGCAGGCGCGGAGTTGTTTTCCCCGATTCTATGTAGTAAAGCTGACTTCGTGAGAGGTCGGCTTTTTCTATCAGCTCTTCCTGGGTCATATGCTGTGCAAGTCGTATTTCCCTGATTGCTTGTCCGATTGCTTTCTTGTACATGTGTCCAGTATTACCTCAGAAAACGCTGGATTGACGAAAATATGACAAGAGAATGGCAAAAAATACCGGCAATACAGCCGCATGAATTCACATGTATACTTGAGTGATGTAGTTAGGGCGAGTTTGTTTTTCTCTTCTTTTCTCATAATTACCAATATTCCGTCAAAAACTGGTATACTACGTACACCCAAAGCCAAGGAGGTTAGGTGTGGAAGAAGATATGCGTGAAATGACGCGTGGTGAGCTTGCCGCAATGTGCACCAATTTGCAGAAGGCCTGCACCAAGCAAATGAGAAGTGAGGAGGCCCTGCTGTTCGGTGAGCTGGCTTCATTCTATGAACAGGGCAGAGAGAAGCCGGAGGGGCAGGCCTATCAGGACTTGCTGAGTGCAATCAATGAGGATCTGGCTGGGGGATACAAGCAAGCCGACTCAGTGGCATCGGCGAACAAGGACCGTGGCTCGCTTCGTGCCTTGGTCTGGGGCGAGAAGGTTTCCAAGCTGCTCAAGAGTCTCCTGCTGCGGTATGAGAAACAGAAGAACACCCTGCTGGAGAACACAAACGTATATGTATGTGAAATCTGCGGCTTCGTGTACGTAGGTGAGCAGCCTCCTGCCATTTGCCCGATCTGCAAGGTTCCCAGTTTCAAGATCCAAGCAGTCCAGAAGGAGGCCATCTGATGCATGCAGCACGAAATATTGCCTTGTGTACCAAAGATTGTGTCTGCCTGTTTGTTTGTCCCACCGGGGCTACCGATACCGAAAACGGGCAGATAGATTTCTCCAAGTGTCTCTCCGGTTGCCGTCTCTGTGTGGATGCCTGTCCCAGTCATGCCATCTATCTGGTGCCCTCCAGCTATCCCGATCCTCAGAAGAAAGAATCTGAGGTTCAACAGAGTCTGTTCGATCTTGCCTCGAGCAAGGTCAGGCAGGAATCGATAGCCAAGCATCTGGCCGCAGAAAGTGATGATCCTGTTTTCAAGCAACTCTGCAAGACGGTGGCGATGAGCAACCACATCATGGCTGAGGACTGCTATCGGGAAGCAGGCTACATACTGCCGCAAAGCGATGCGGTCAGGAAGTTGCTCACCGATCTGCTTTCCAAGGAGAAAGACAATCCCGATTTCCCTGCCACAGCAGTGAAGAAGTTGCTGGAAAAGCTGTAGATTGCAACCCTGGGCTCACGCCTGGGGTTTCTTCTCGGTCAGGTAGAGCAGGAATACCCCTGCCGATCCTATGAGGGCTGCAAGGCCGGTTGAGATCCACAGCAGTGACATGGAATACCCATCGATGATGGTACCCCCCACAATCGGGGCGAAGGCATGCCCGGTTCCCATGATGATGGGAAGGATTGCCGAGAATCGGGAACGGTGACTTATCGGGGTGTTGTTCGCCACATAGAAGTGTTCGTTCGTGGCACAGATGATTTCCCCGAGGGTAAAGACCACGGTCAGCAGGAGAAACATCGGGGGGATGCCGGCAAAGGCAAAGAGTGAGAATCCCACGGCATAGAGGAGGCCCCCTAGGGTGGTGTTCGCCAAGGGGTGGAAACGTCTCAGCGAGGAGACGATGATGGGATTGAACAGTACCACCACGATGCCATTGAGTGCCATCATCCTGCCGTAGAGTGGGGCTCCCTGCTCGGCGAAGAGTTTGGTGGTCAGCAGGGGAAGGGCGAAAAGTGTCTGGCTGTAGGCATAGCTGAAAAAGGTTACGGAGAGGGCGAACAAGAGGAGGCGGGGACGGGTGAAGAGGGCCTTGAGGAGGCCTCCTTCCTCTCCTTTTTCGGTGGTTTTCCACCCTTTGCTCTCCTCTACGGTCTCTTTGGAGGGCTTGCTCTCCTTGACCTTGAGCATCACCAGGCAGGTTGCCAGAGCCCCTGCGAGAGCATTTCCGTAGAAGATCCAGCTGGGCATGGTATAGAAGAGATAGCCGGCGATGACCGGTCCGATGGCAAAGCCAATATTGTGTCCAAGGTAGATGAGGCTGAAGGAGGCCTGTCGGTTCTCGATGGTCGTCACATCGGTTTTCATCGCTTCCCTGGCCGGGTCGACCATGCCATCGAAGAAGAGGGCAAGCAG
>RZYT01000370.1 GCA_009930195.1 Spirochaetia bacterium
GTCAAAATCTTGCTCTTGTCAAATTCCATGGTTTTTTATCCTCTCCATCACCTTGTCGTCCCAGAATATCGGGACTTGATGGAATATCACGTTCAGGCCGTCTTTGCGCTTGAAATCCCAGCACTCGGAACGCCCTTTCTGCCACCAGTAGCACATCCCTTTGGGACAGCCACAGCCCTTGCACCCATCGAAGGATGGCATGACCTCATAAAGCCTCCCACCCTCATAGAATTGCTCTCCGATTTTCAGTTCCAGAGAAGCCTCCTACGTGGTGGTGAAAACCGACCCACTGAAATTTAGGATTTGAACTTAACGTTCCATTTAGAGCCTTTTTGAACCACGGACAAAACTGTGAAGGCGTGCCCGAACGCCTCGATCGAATCACCTTCCTTGGGAAGCCCATCCGCGCACTCGCGGGAAACCTTGGACTTGCCGGAAAGCAGTCCCTCAACCTCTGCCTCGGTGAGGGCAAAGCGGGAAACGGGAGCGGTCTGCTCCACGGTCTTGGGTTTGTCGCCAACCAAGCTGGCAACCTCCACTTTTCTTGCTGGCCTCTTTCTCTGTGCCACTATCTTGACACCTCCTTCTGATATATTTCCCCGAACGCCTCGATGGTCGGTGGATTTGATTTTTCAGCCTCTTTTAGAGCCTTTTGGACATTCCATGAAAGAATGAGTGAGTTGAACGTTGCCCAGCGGTTTGCACTCGTCACGCCCAAGGCTCGGTCGAACGCCTGGAACCCGCACCCATAAGTGTCGTCAATCACGCGCCTCACCAGAAGATGGGCTTCTATCACATTCCAAATGAACCCCAAGCCGCTCTGGAACCCAAGCGGATTGTTGCACACCCTCGTACCCTCAAGCAGCCCGCGGGTATTGCCCTGCTGGTCGATGAACTTGAGCAACTTTTTGATCGGGTAATGCGTCCTCGCCTCGATGGTCAGCGCGTCGTAGGCGGCCACGAAATCGTTGCACATAGGAAAATCCTTCGCCTCTTGCCGATTCGCAGCGCCCCTGAAAAAGTCGTAGGTGGCTTGCACCATGCCAGCCAACTCCCAAACGTTCCTTTCTCTCATCCTTCCTCCATTGATTGTAAGTGAAAATTCATCCATTTTTGTGCAGTCATTCCACGCTGGCAGGTCGGTCAAGATCCACCTCCAGGGAAGCGCCGCACCAAGGGCAAGCGACGGTCAGAAAGGCGGTATCGCCACGATAGGACAAGAAGCCGTCCCGATTGCAGTAGACAAATTCAGCACCGCAGCACGGGCAAGTTGCCTCGTGCTTCTTGAGCGGCCTACCTTCTTTGGTTAATTCCATCCCAACTCCTTGTCCAAGCAATCAGCAAGAGGCTCGTTGAGCCTCACGCTCATGGCTAGGCACCGATCGAAAGCGTTTCGCGTGAGAGCTGCTCATAGGCATACTCTCTGGTTCTAAGCTCACGGACAGTGCCTTGCAAAGCCTTCTCCGTCCGACTCTTCCGCACCATAAGTTGCTCGGCCAACTCCAACAGCTCGTCTGTGGTCATTTCTTTTAGTTTCATAACATCCTCCAAAGCATCGTCTCAGACCTCAAAAAAGGGCTGGAACAATGCCCCCTCCGAAGAGGGGACAAGGTTGGCTAGTCTCTCAGCATCCTCCTTACATCCTCAAGATTGGACGCATCGCCTGTGCGCCAAACGTGGTCGAAAACCTCCTCAATCTTGGCTTCGCTGAATTTCTCGTCGCACCCGTTGAACTCGCCGAAGATGTCAATGAGATTGTGCAAGTCGTACCCGTACCATTCTCCCACTTCTTCAAGTTTGATGATGGGGATGTCGTTGTTGTACTGCTTGATGAAACGCTTCTGGATTGCGGCAACGGCATCCTTCACCACATCGCGCAAACTTCCTGGCTGGCAAATTGCGTCGCCCAGTGCGGGGT
>RZYT01000082.1 GCA_009930195.1 Spirochaetia bacterium
GGGCCGCCCCGCAAGGTTGCGGGAAAGCTTTTGAACACCTGTTCCAAACGCAATACTTCAGCTGACTTCATCATGTGCAAACATCTCCATGATATCGACTTTCAAAACCCGATGGGTGCCCAGGAAGGCTGCAAGCATACTGAACAGCAGGATTGAAACACTGAGTATCAACAACTCGGAACTGCGTATGCTCACATTCAGATGTACCCCCATCGACTGGTACACGATGTTCGAGAGATACGGATACAGGCTCACGGCCACAAGGGCAAGCAGACATCCCAGCGCAACCCCGATACCGGCGACAAGCAGTGCCTGCACTACGAAAAGCAGCTGTACCCCGCCTTTGGTAAGCCCCATCGACCTAAGCATGGCAATCTCTCTTTGTTTGGCCAGAAGAAGCCTGCGGGAACTGTTTCGTATGTGCACAAGCACTACGATGACCATGAGGAACAGCATCAGTGTCATCATTTTCTGTTCCAACTCCATCGCACCATAGAGCGATGCATGTATCTCCCGCCAAGTATTGACCTCGGAGTACCCCAGATCCACAAGTTCTTGCTTCACCGATGCCGCATCTTGCTCAGTGTACAGGCCGATTTTCAGCATTGCCTCAGGGTTGAGTTGCAAAAGCGTAGGGAGATCGGAGAGAAATGTCGTGTGGTCGAAGTCATAACTTGTCGTATAGTAGAGAGAACCTATCTCCAAAGAGCGTTGTGCTGGTATGACGGTTGCCTGGCGACCTTTGCGTAGCAAGGTAACCTTGACCTCATCACCCACGCTGATTGATCGGCTGTTTGAGTAGGATGAAGCAAGCTTTCCCTCGGTAAAGATATTTCCGCGGTAACTGTTCAGCTGCTCAGCAAAGCGGCCTTCCGCCTGGATGGCCCTCAGCCGCCCTGCAACGGTTGTTCCATCCTCTGCTTGGGTGATGACCGGGATATCTGCATAGACAAACGCTGAGGTCACCGAATCCAGAGCCTCAATACGATCTGCAACCGCATTTGCTTGCCCAAGGTCGCTCATCTGAAGCTCCATTTGCAGATCAAAGGATTCAAACGTCCTGATGTCCTCAAACTGATCGCGCTGGAGCGCCTGCATGAACGAGAGAACCACCACGATGGCAAAGAGACAAAGGGCCAGGCCCAGAGCGATGCGTACACTGGTGGAGCGATGCCTATTCTGATTGGAAAAGGCATATCGGGCTGAAAGCCGAAGCAGCAAACCCATATCAGCGGTAGGAGATGGAAAGCACACGCTTGCCATCTATGGCATAGGTGACATCGCTGTACGGCTTCCCTTCGCTGAAGAGCGTCACGATGTTCCGACCGTCTTCCAAGAAGCGAGTGACCTTCACTGGTTGTCCATTCCTTCGCTCCTCAACCATGCTCCGTCTCCCTCCTTCATACGTTGTCAAAGTCTGATAGCCATCTGCCTTGCTGGTTTGCTCGGCGATGAGCTGTCGTTCCTCATTATACCGGTATTCGGTGAGATAGAAAGGAGTTTTGCGGGAAATCAGAAGCGCGAGAGCGTTGTACGTCTCCTCGATGGCCTCTGATCCCTCGCTTCGATGCAGGATGAAACCACCCCCATCAAGATACTCAATGCGGGAAGCCGTGCCATAGGAGGCCTTGCTCCAAGCTTGGTGAACCGTATGCCCATTGGCAAGAGTGGTGAAGGATTGTCCCTCAGCTTCGGTTGCGGAAACAAGAAAGCGCTCTCCTTCCCATGCACCGAGCAAGGTGTAGGAGCGCATAGCAGCATCAATATGCAGCTGGGTCGAAAGCGAACCGTTCACACCGCCGTACGCATACAGGGTTGCACTTGCCAGCACATCATCGTGCATGTGTGTGCTCTGCTGCAGCTTTCCATCCTCAGCATAGCTGTAGAACCAAACATCCGACCCTTTCTGCTCTTGTATCAGCACTCCTTCGGAAAACCACTGGATCAGGTCATCCTCCGAACCAGCATAGCGCGTGACACGGCTCTCCCCTACGGTTGAAGGAAAACGCTTTTTTGTCCAGAGCAGGGTCTGTTCCTGATAGAGTTGCGTTTGGTCTCCCTCAAGTACAAGGATATACTCTCCCTCTCCCTGATACGGCCCCTTGTCCTGCCCGATGCTGTTGGACAGCCGATACATCGGCGCAGCAGAAAGGGCAAGCAAGGTGCAGAGCAGGAACAGGATGAGCAGTGCTTTTCTCATATCAGTCCGTCAGCCCCACCAAGGTATCAAGGAACTCGTCCTTGTCGAAGGGATGCATGTCTGCATAGGTCTCCCCAGTGCCGACGTAGGCGATGGGGATGTGGAGTTTCTCCCCTATCTGCACCAGGGCTCCCCCCTTCGCAAGACTGTCATACTTGGTAAGGATCAGGGCATCCAGGGCAACCGCTTGGTTGAACAACTCTGCCTGGCTGATGCCGTTCTGTCCGGTGGTGGAATCGATGACCAGGAATTTCTTGTAGTGAGCATCATCAATGCCCCTGCCCTTCACGATCTTGTCGATCTTGGAGAGCTCACGCAACAAATTTTCCTTGTTGTGCATTCTGCCCGCAGTATCAACCAGAATCAGGTCTTCCTTTTTTGCCTGTGCACTGGTGATGGCATCAAAAACCACGGAACCAGGATCGCTGCCGTTCTTCTGCTTGACGATCCTGCACCCCAAACGCTGTGCATGGACTTCAAGCTGGTCAATGGCCGCTGCACGGAAGGTGTCCGCAGCGGCAAGCAACACTTGCTTGCCCTGCCTCTGGTAGTAGTTTGCAAGCTTGGCGATCGACGTGGTCTTCCCCACCCCATTGACACCCAGGATCAGAAAGACGGTGGGCATCTTCTCATCAAGCTCATGGGAGAAAACAGACACCTTGTCCTCAAGATGTGACTTCACCAAAAGTTGCAAATCCCTTTGTGTCTTCGATTTTGCACTCTTCGCAAGTTTCCTCACCGCGTCTGAGACATCCATGGCAAGCTTGGCACCCAAGTCACCCTCAATGAGAAAATCTTCCAGTGTCTCAAAATATTGCTCATCAAAAGAGCTCATACCAAACAGAGCTTTCAGTTTCGCTCCGAATCCTTTCAACATACCCTACCTACCTATTCAATATTGTGTACCGGCCCACGCTGCATACCTTGCCATCTCCATGACCAGTGCTGCCGCTGAAACCAAGGCCACTGAGCTTGTACCCACCATGCCAACCTGCCACAATGGGTTGTCAATTCCAACTGTCTTTGAAAGCGAGAGGCTTCCTACATACGCTCCGAACAACAGGATAGTGTTTCTGAGCCGTTTATAAAAGTCCTTCTGGGTATCCTTGATGAGCAAGGAATCATCCAGCTCCTGGGAAAGAGAGGAGATGGACAGCGAAGTTCCAACCGGCCGTTCCAACTGGACGATGCGTCTGGAAAAACCCTCTTTCTCGAAAGTGAGCATCAAAGGATAGGATGGCACCGAAAGGGAGATGCTCGCCGCTTGTGCCACCACGTTGCCTTCCAGCACCCAGGTTCCCACCCCATCATACGAATGCACGACAAGCGGAGGATGGGTAAGCGGGCGCAGGGTCGCCCCAACTTCCTGCACGGCACCGCTCTTCAGGTCAACGGTCAAGGCAATAGGCTCATAGGAGGCAGACCGGAAAACCAAGCTATGTGTTCCTGGGGAGAGAAAGAGAAGCCCTTGCCTGCTCACCTGTTCTTTGCCATCCACCTCCAGGGAAAAACGGAGCAACTCATCACTGAGGGCGAGCACACTCTGCTTGTCCTGGGAAACAAGCGAGAAGATGGCCTCTCCCAATGGCTGAGCAAGCTCCTGATAGCGGCCACCTTCCACCAGACGGTCAAGCAAGAGCTGTGGCTCTTGTTGGTTGCTAGGGGAAAATTCAATCCTTATCCGTTCAAAACGATCCATGGATTCTGAGCGAAGCAACAACAACCCGTCCCAATTTTCCTTGGACAACAACCAATCGCGTGCCTGAACACTCTTTGCAAGCGCAAGAGAGAGATGCTCATCATAGGGAACCAAGGTGTACGAAACAGGAATGGACGGCCCCAACGAAAGGTCGTCCACCGTCATTTTTTCTCTATTGAGGCGATTGAGCGCATCCAGATCATGCAACTCGTATGCCTTGTGCACTTCCTCTTCCCATAGTTTCTGCTCTGCACGAGCACGCTTCAATTCAAGAAGCCGAACATGGGAAGATGCGGGAAAGAGTGTGGACCCATATCTGGAGGCGGTAGTGAACACAAGCTCGGAGAGCGCTTGGTTTTGCTCACCAAGGCTCACAATACCAATACGAAACGTTGTTTCCGGCTCCGCAGCAAGCGGAGCGCAGAACAACACAAGGAGTAGGAAGATTCGGGCCGCAACCCTGACCATACCCTACTCCTCCTTCTGGGCCCAGTGGAGAT
The DNA here is from genome assembly GCA_009930195.1 of Spirochaetia bacterium. Taxonomy (GTDB): domain Bacteria; phylum Spirochaetota; class Spirochaetia; order Sphaerochaetales; family Sphaerochaetaceae; genus Sphaerochaeta. The sequence goes on from RZYT01000082.1 coordinate 4,400, forward strand.
ACCCTTCAATGAACGGCCCGATCTCCCCATCCATGACAGCTTGGATATTGCCGATGGTAGTACCTGTACGATGATCCTTGACCATGGTATACGGTTGGAAGACATAAGAGCGTATCTGACTGCCCCAGGTGATCTCTTTTTTCTCGATGGCATCCTTCTGGTGCTCTTTTTCCTTCTCTTCCTTGTAGTACTCGTAGAGTCGGCTCTTGAGCATCTTGAAGGCGACTTCCTTGTTCATGACCTGGCTGCGCTCGTTCTGGCACTGCACCACAATACCGGAGGCATAGTGGGTGATGCGTACGGCACTGTCAGTCTTGTTGACATGCTGGCCCCCTGCTCCTCCTGCCCGATACGTATCCAGTCGGTAGTCTTCCGGCTTGAGGTCAATCTCAATGGTGTCATCCACCACAGGAGATGCGTACACGCTGGTAAAAGAGGTATGTCTTCGCTTCTGGGAATCAAAGGGACTGATGCGCACCAAACGGTGGACTCCCGCCTCACCTTTGAGATAGCCGAAACTATAGGGACCGGAGATCTTGATGGTTGCACTCTTGATGCCGCCCTCATCCTCCAGGAGGTCCAGAACCTGGCTCTTGAAACCGTTGCGTTCACAATAGCGAAGATACATGCGCATGAGCATATTGGCCCAGTCGCTTGCCTCGTTGCCACCGGCACCGGCATGGATGGTGAGAAAGCAGTCATTCTTGTCGAACTTGCCGTCCAGCAAGGTTTTCAGCTTGAGTTCCTGATAGCTATGGGACAGAGCCTCGATCTGCTCGTTGATCTGTGCTTCCTCTTCAGGATTGTCAGGTTCATCACTGTACAGGTCGATCAGTTCAGCCATCTCATCGATACGCTCAATCAACTCCTTCCAGGGATAGTAGGAGTCTTTCAATGCATTGAGTTCGGAAAAGAGTTTCTCAGCACCATTGCGGTCATCCCAGAATCCGGGGGCAAGACTTTGTTGCTCGAGATCCTGAATCTTTTTTACCATTGCAGAGGAGTCAAAGCCGCCTCCATACGGTATAGGCTTCTTCTTTTACACTTTCAAACTGACCTTTATTTTGGAAAAACATGGAGTGCTCCTTCGTCTTATTTTCGCTCCACCCTGAGTCCCAGAGTGAATTTTCGTTCTTCACCACATTCCAGATGAATGGGCCAGGAAGCCATGAACAGCGTGTGCTGATACAGCTTCTCATCGCCAAGGATGGTGGAGATTTCAATAGTATAATCTTCCTTCAGCAAGGTAAAGCGGGTATCCGAGACCAAGGTAAGGCTGGTGCAGTTGGGCTCGTCAAAGATGCGGATCGATTTGACGTTGTCCAGCATGATCTCAGCAGCTTCATGAACACTATTCTTCTTGTTCTCGAGCTGGATGAACCCTACACTCTCATGGTTGGATGCAACACACAGCGGTATTTCACAACCATAGATGCACGAAATCTCGTGGTCACTGAGATTGGTCAGGGTAATATCGAGCAGTACCGTGTTCTGCCTCAGCTTGAAATGCTTGGAAATCCCTATCTCCCCACCCAAGAGATCAGAATGACCGGTGGTGGAAGTGAGCCTGTACTCAGTACTTTTCCGATCCATGACGGTCAAGTCATACACTGACTGGCCTAAATCCAGACATGCTGTGCCATCCTGTTTCGCATACTCCTCCACCAACGAATTGATCGGAAGAAACACATCGGTGAACAACCTCTGCTTCTCTCCCTTTCGTATGGGATGGAGGATATGGGCACTGCTTCCAAACTGGGCGAGAGGAGAAAAAGCATCCCCATAGTTGTAGAGGGAAGGAAGATAGGTCAATTCAGCAAGCGAACCGCCTTTTGCATCAACCACGCAGCTGAGGTATTTGCCGATGACCAGATACTCATCGATTTGGTCATTATCAAAATCCAAGGCAACAGGATACGTGAAATCCTTGAGTGAGGAGAGGACGCAATCTGCCTCACTGATGTATCTCCACATTAGTTTTCGGACAGAACTTCTGAGCATGGAGGCATTCGCATCACACACAAAAGAAGCTCCGGAACTCATTTTCTGAATCAGTTGTTCCAGACGCTTGCGAACATCCTTGTCCTTTCTGTAGGTCCTTGCAACCTCAACCATGGTGATGTAGCGCCCATACAGGTAGGAGAGGCTTTCATCCTCCACCAATAGGTCATTGATGCAATCCAGGTGGTCGCGAACAGAATCAAAACCATACCATCCGGAACGCAGGTACCCTTTCCTGGGAAGCTCCTCACTGAGACCCACCTCATCAAGTGCAGAGCCTTCGAAAGAGAAAAGCAAGGAGCAAAGCTCATTGGTCTGTTCCTCACTGATGCCTCCCTGCAAAAGATGATCCAGGTTGAGCATGGCAAACCGATATCCTGAATCTGCAGAAAGCTGCTGACGAAGTTTGTCAAGCAACTGCGCAAACCCCAGTTCCTTCTGGGCATACCTGGACAACAGTTGGCTGACCACATCATCGGTCGGAAGCACCGTGATGGACTTTCCCATCTCCTGCATGAGAAACGGTTCGGTGAAAATTCGTTTCGAATCCTCAACATCGTGGCAGGAGATGACAATCGAATCCACACAACAGAGGTTCATGGTATTGATATACAAGGGGCTGAAGATCTGACCATAGGAGAAGAGCGTCTTGGAACGCTGTCCAAACCTTTTGCGCAAATAGGTGGTGGTCATCTCTATCTGGTTTGAGCGGTCTTTGGGAGAGAGCAAACTGAGAATGCTCTGATTATACGAACCTGTCAGCAATTCAAGTTTCCCCGACCTTGCCAAATCGGCCATCAGCAACATGACCGAAGGATGATTCGTCTCAAGCCACTCCAGGACAGGAACACCCAAAGACAATTGGAGCACTGCCTGGCTGTGGTGCAAGTGCGTGAGCAAAGGCTTGAACACAGCATTCAGTGCCCGTTCGAAAACGGGCACTGGAACGCCATGGGCAATCTGACTGTACGCACCTATCAATACGTTCATCCGTTACCGCTTGATGATACATTTGGTCGGACAAGCCTCAGCAGCCTCAGGTATCTGGCTGTGGGGAAGCATCTGATCAAACGTCGAAAGGAATCTGTCAACCTTGCATCCACTCTCGGGGAACTTGGTTTCACAAATCTTGCAGCCAATGCAACCGACACTGCACTGCTTGCGCACCTTGCCTCCCGGTTCATGACTATTGCACTCAATGACATATTCACTATCTTCATAGATCATATGCATGGCATTGGTGGGACAAATCTGCACACATTTCTCACAGCTGATGCATTTCTTCTCATCGACTATGATATACCCATCCTTGTCCTTGGAGATAGCCCCAACAGGACAAACTTTGATGCACGAACCAAGATGCAGACAAGCGCTCTTGCAGTTGTTGTCACCGGTGAAGAGCAGTGCTGCCGCATTGCAGTCCTCAAGCCCCTCATAGTTGTAATCCTTCACGGTGAACTCAGTATTACCCCGGCACATGACATGGGCAACTTTTCTGCGGGTATCCCCGGCAGCATCAATCTTTGCGCCCATGATCTCAGCCATCTTGGCCACCAACGAGGGACCTCCGGGACTGCACAGGCCGATTTCCGCTTCGCCCAAGGCAACAGCGGCCGCATAGGCATTACAACCGGCATAGCCACATACACCACAGTTGGCTCCGGGCATAATCGGCTCAAGGGCAAGAACCTTGGGATCTTTTTTGATCGCCAGCTTCTTTTCCGCATAGGAGAGGCCGAATCCAAACAAGCCGCCAAGCACGGCCACTACCAGTATTGCAAAAAGAATATTCACGTCTCTCCCCCTTATACCAGATGCAGGTTGGTGATGAGCGACTTGTCAAAGGCCATGAATGCCAATGCCATCAACCCTGCACTGATGAAGGCAATCGGCATGCCACGGTACGGACCCCGTACCGGCTGCAGGTCAAGACGCTCTCGGATGTTGCTCATCAACACAATTGCCAACGTAAAGCCAAGTCCTGCTGCGAGTCCGGCCGTGAAAGCCTCCATCACATTGTAGGAGTTGGTGATGTTGATGATTGCGATACCGAGTACCGCGCAGTTGGTGGTGATCAACGGAAGGTAGATTCCCAAAGCCTTGTAAAGCGCCGGGCTGATCTTCTGGATCACCATCTCCAGAAGCTGTACCAGACTGGCGATGACCAGAATGAAGGTAAGCGTCTGCAGATACTGCAAATTGAAGGGGACCAACAGGAAATAGTAGATGGCCCAGGTGACCACCGAGGCAACCGTGGTAACAAAGGTAACCGAAGCACCCATCCCGATGGCATTCTCGCTGTTCTTGGATACTCCGATAAACGGACAGAGCCCCAGGAACTGAACCAGAATGAAGTTGTTGATAAATATGAATGTCAGCAGAATTGCGATATAACTCATCTTACTTGTCCTTCTTGCGTGAAGTGTTCCAGTCGAAGAACGCCTTCAGATAACCCATGATCAACAAGGCACCCGGTGCAAGGGAAAGAACCCTGATCGGATTGTCGTAGAACCAAGGGATATTGATGACACCACTGAAATTCCCCATCGGGAACAACGTGATGGTTCCTGAACCGAACAGCTCACGGATGAGCGCAATCAGGGTGATGCCCAAGGCAAAACCGATGGACATGCCGATTGCATCCAGAATGCTGTCCAACACCGTATTCTTGCTTGCAAACGCCTCTGCCCTTCCCAAAATGATGCAGTTGACCACGATCAGGGGAAGATATACACCCAAGGCACTGTAGACCGAGGGAACAAAGGCATGCATGACCATCTCGGTGATCGTAACCAAGCTGGCGATGACAACAATGTAGGCAGGAATATGAATGCTGCCAGGGATGACCTTACGCAA
>RZYT01000083.1 GCA_009930195.1 Spirochaetia bacterium
CCCCAGCTTTCCACTCTTGAAAGCTGTCATAATCCAACCATTCATTGAATTTGGAGAAAGCTGGGGGTTTTACAATGCTGGGTGTAAGATCTTTAATCCACTTATAGGGATTAAAGATCAAGACAATCAGAAGACAGGCCTATGGCTTTCGGGATACTGAGTACTTCTTCCTAAAGATCATGGAAGCAAGCAGGAAGCCCTACTATCGGTATCAATCCCACAGAATTCTGTCTTGAGCCAAAGATTTTGCAGAAATTTACAAATTGCAGTACGATGAACATAAAGCGCATCGTACTGCTTTGTTTTGCTTCCCTGGAGAGATGAATGGAACTTATCGTTGCTGAAGTGCTTTCGCTGATCATCGTCTCATCGATTGTATTTGCACACAAGTATTCGAGAAGAACTCGAGAAAAAACAAAAGAAGACACCCTGCTCTGGGTCACCTATGCGTCCTTGGCATATCTGCTCTTTTCCATACTCTTCCATCTGCAGTTGGCTGGTATCTTCAGACTCAGCTTGCCCCTGACTCGCATGCTTTCCATCTTTCATACCGTCACAATAGGGGCATTCATCCTGATGTGGATGCTGGTCATCGAACAGTGGGTGCTCCAATCCAAGCAGGCCCTTTCCTTGCTGACCAAACTGCAGGCGGCGCTGTTCGGCTTGTTCTCGCTTGTAAGCATGGCAGACCTTTTTTTGCATCGATTGTTCCAATTCGACGGAACGAGACTCAGCGGTGGCATCGGGGTATCCTTGGTGCTGTTGCTCAGCAGCCTCTACATTCTCATAGCAATGGTCTGCTTGGTGGTTCGTTGGCGTTCCATCACCGTATTCAGCAGGTTGCTCTTCTCACTGATCATCTCCTTTCTCCTCCTCTCCCTGCTCTTCTTCCAGCTCTTTCGCCAGCCATACCTGCTGGCACTGAGCAACAGCTTCATCCTGTTGCTCAGCTATCTGGTGTGGCAACGGAAAGAGTTGACTCTCGACCGGCTGACTCGCATTCCCAACTACCAAGCCTTCTATGACAAGCTTGTGCACATCACCCTTCAAAAGGAACGGGTCACACTGCTGATGGTCGACATCGAGAACTTCCGTTTGGTGAACGAACGACATGGGTATGGGGTGGGTGATGCGTTGCTCAAGGGCTTTGCCTCATTCCTGTCGGAACTGGAAGGAGCTTCATACCGGGTGGTGGGAAACCGGTTCGCCCTTGTCTTCCCTCATCTCAGCCATAACGAGATTGTCAGAAGGGTTCGGGCCATACGCTCCCGTACTGCACAGGGATGGGAAATCGGAACGCTGCATCTGGGTTTTCACGTCAATATTGCCATTGCAGAGACACCCTTGAGCCTGAATACTGCCGATGAGGTGGTTGAGTCGCTGGAATTCACCCTATCCGCCATCAAGGAAAATCGACGTTTCTCGGTCATCATCTTCAACCAGAAGCTCATCCACCTTCGTCAAAGGCGATTGGAAATCCTATCCAGCATCAGAAAGGCCATTTCCGATACGTCACGGGTCCTGATCCACTACCAACCGATCATCGACATCCACGACAACAGGATCATTGGGGCGGAAGCCTTGATGCGGCTGCAGGACGACCAACTGGGAGTCATAAGCCCTGCAGAGTTCATTCCGCTGGCCGAACAGGTCGGCCTCATCACCAAGCTGACCGAGATAGTCGTAGACAGAGTGTGCGCCCTGCTCGCCACACATCAGGAATTTGGGGTTGCCCTCTCCCACATTTCCATCAACATTTCCGCAGAAGACCTTGCCTCAAGCGATGTTGCACACCGAATTTTGAACATAGTCGGAACGTACAGGGTGGATCCTTCCTTGATCAGATTCGAGGTGACGGAATCGATGCTGCTCTCCCCGGGTGAAACAACCCAAGCTGCCTGGAAAGTCTACCAAGGAGCAGGCATCCATTTCCTTCTTGATGATTTCGGCACAGGCTACGCAAACCTGGAGACATTGGTCGAGCGCCCCTTCTCAACCGTAAAGATTGATCGGAGCGTGGTCTCAAATACCCGGAACCAATCCCAGTTGCTCAGCGTGATTGCCGGGATGCTCACTACATTGGGCAAGCAAATGGTTGCCGAAGGGGTTGAGACCGAAGCTCAGCTTCAGGCCGTCAGAAAAGCGGGAATTGCCTACGTGCAGGGCTATTACTTCTCAAAACCGGTGACCGAGGATGTGTTTCTCGACTTTCTCACCAACAGCATGTGCATCATGCCCCAAGCCCATGAGCCCCAAAAATGAGGCTCCGCACCCCGCGAAGCCTCATTACCGACCATACCCTTTTCTCTCAAGACAGGCGGCTACCATCCCAGGCAGCCGCCATCTGTTCGATCCCCCCACGCAAAGGGAACGGTCTGAAGAAATCGTCTACGACTCTTGAAAAGACCAAGTCTAGAAGGAAACACAAACCATGGTCTTTCCGTATCTTTATCCTACCCTCACTATGCTCCCCCGTCAATGAATACTGACAACGCAGGGGTATAATTCAGACAGTGTACTATGAGAAAGCATCCTGACACATGTCTGTTATTATCGTGTATTTTTTTATATTGTAGAGTATTAATGACTATTCTTGCTGATATTTCACCTAGATGCAACACAGGGGATATCACACGATATCCCCCCTGTTGCATGATTGATGTTTCTAGATGTCAGACAGAATAGCCAGATCATCCGTGACTACAGGCTCTTCTGCAGGAGCCGTCATGGCATAGGTGGGCAACTCATACTTCTCAAGCCAAAGGCTCTGGTCCCCTTCTGGATCGGCTACCAAGGCAGGGAGCAGAATCATTACCATTTCCTGCATCAAGGGAATCCTGAAGGTACGGACAATGGTATGTTCCTCCCAGTTCGCATCGGTGTAGATCACCGTCACCTTATGCTTTTGACCGGTGACATCAAACTTGTCCCTGTCACGTGCCGCCAGTTCCATTGAGCCAAGCGTATTGACCTCCACCTCCACAAGCTGGAGGGCTTTCAGCTCAACACCGTTCACCATTACCGCCTTGTTGTCGACCAAGACGGTGTGCTGCTTGCCGATGAAGAAAAGAAACACCGAGAAGACCAGGATGATTGCAATGGCTGCAACTCGGATCCAGAAGGTTCTGGTAAGATTCAGTTTCATACGGTTTCCTCCTGTTCTGCTGCCAACACCAAGCCGGCAAAACCTTGGTCACGCTTCTTGCGTACCTCATACAGGACAAGCGAAATCGTGATGACACCGTAGGAGACGAACACTCTGAAATACTCTCCAAGCTGAGCCTGACCAATGAGGTTCTTGCCTGCCATCGGGGAGACAATGAACATCAGATGGAAAAGGATGACTCCCAAAAAGACGTTTCGGATGTTCGCCTTTGCAACGGTTGCGCCGCCTACCAGCAGGGCTGCAACACTGAACATACCAATCTGCATATGGCTGTTGTAGGTGTTCAGCGTACCGATATTCTGCAGGTACAGGATCATGCCATAACCGGCAAACACGGTTGAGATGACGATGGATACAATCCTTGTGTGCTCGACCCGGATGCCTGCAGCACGTGCCACTTCCATATCCTGTCCTACTGCCCGCATATCCTGGCCCAGCTTGGTCTTCTTGAACCAAAGCACAAAGATACAGAGCAGAGCGATGACTGCGAATGTCACCAAGGGAACAGGGACACCAAAGATGCGAACCGTCAAGAGGTTGTCCAAGGACTTGCGGATTCCAATCAGGTTGACTGTATTGCGAATACCATAGCCTCTGGGCAAGACCAACGCGTTGGAACGAATCGGGATGATGGCACCCATGCCGTACAGGACGATCAGCTGATAGATACCATTCATGAAGAAGCCGATGATGTAACTGGTTACCATCTCCCGCCCTTTTGCCAAGTTCAGTATCTTTCCACACCACCAGCCCAAAAGGATGGAAATCGGAGTGGATATGATCATTGCAAGCAGTATTCCCGGAATACCAGCAATACCCCAATCACTGATGAAGATCAGACCGATCTGGCCTGCCATGGCACCCAGGGTCATGCCAAAATTCAAGCCCATACCGGCAAGGATGGGAATCAGAAGACTCACGATCAAAAAGGAGTTACGGGCAATTCGGACGACAACCTCACTTACCAGGTAATTGGCCGAATATCCGCTGAGGGGAATCCCGAAAGCACAAATGATGAGAAACAAGATGGGAACAGTGTTATTGCCCATGAAGCGGAGTACTTTCTGGGTTTTGGTCATATGCAGCGTCATCGTACAGCCTCCGTTTTTCTCGTCAAGGCGTACAGGATCATTCCATTGGAAACTACAATCCTTATCACCTCACTCATATCGGTGTGAATCATTGAGTTCATCACCGAAGGCGTCATGGTTACAATCCCCTGAAAAAGGAAGGTCCCCACAACGACATTCAGAATGGATGCCTTATTCACCGAGGCGCCTCCGATGAGGATGGCTGAAACAGCCGGGAGGGCCATGTAGAAGGGTCCCATGTAGAGCTGGATGAACCCAAAACTCTGCTGATACACCAAGATACCCATTGCACCGAGCCATGTTGACATAACCACACTCAGGGTTCGCACTTTGTCCACGTTGATGCCGCTGGCACGCGCAAATACAGGGTTCGACCCGACTGCAGTCATTGCTGTGCCTGTTTTTGTGTGCAGGAAAGCCCAGATGATGAATGCAAGCAAGGCAAAAAACAGAATCATACCGGTAGGAATGACCAAGTGATCACTCAGCCTGATCGACAGCAAGTCGTTCAGAACATGCAGGTAATACCCTTCCACACTGATGGTGGTACGAAGGCCTGAGCCGCTGTACCCCCAAACCATGGTAGGATTGCTGAACGGGAGCAAGAGCCACATGATGCACATGAAGGCCACACTGGAGAATCCCACATAGGTGGCGATCATCATCTCACCACCCTTGACCCTGTTCAGCAACTGTCCATACCCCCATCCAAGGATGACGGCAAACGGGGTTGCAAAGAGCATGGCAAGCAGGAACGAGGTGGGACCGGGAATGTTCACTTGCAAGGAGATGGTTGCTCCCAGCAAGCCTGCAATGATGCCAAGCGGAAGTCCGAAGTTCAGGCCACAACCACTATGGATCATCGGGACCATGGCAAGTACCATGACGGCATTCATTCCGAACCTGTTGAGCGTATCTGAAAGACTGGTTCCGACATTCACACCCACAAAGGGAGCAAGAATGAAGAGTACCAACAGGAACAATGCGATGATGATACGGGGAAGTCCAAAAGATTTCACCAAGCCCTTGACCGAAGAAGTCAGCTTCTCTGTGTTCATACGCTCCCTCCTTCCTGTACCGGACCGGCCTGACCGACCATCAGCAGGCCGAATTGCGCACTATCCGTAGTTGCCGGAAGAATCCCGAAGACCTTACCGTCACTGATGATGGCTATTCGGTCACAAATTGCCCGAAGTTCTTCCAATTCACTGGAGATCATGACGATTGTGGTCCCGCTCTCCTCGTTGTACTTGCGAAGTGCTTTCAGCACCAATGACTTCGCCCCGATGTCAATGCCTCTGGTAGGCTCACTGACAAACAGCAGTTTGGGGGCTACGGCAAATGCTTTGGCAAGGCAGACTTTTTGCTGGTTGCCTCCACTGAGCTCCTTTGCTTTCTGCTTGGTACTGGTACAGCGAATTTCCATCTGTTTCACATAGGTGTTTGTTTCAGCCGCAATGGCATCCTGGTCGCGCCATTTGATGGCCCCACCCAAATACTTTTTCAGGTACTTCTCCTGCACCTGCATTGCAGTGAAAGAGATATTCCATTCCAGGCTTTCATCCAGCAACAGGCCAACACCACGACGGTCCTCACTTACGAAGGCCATACCGGCATCAAGGAAGTTGCGGGGATTGTTCAGCTCAATCTGCTTACCCTCGAAAGTAATCTTTCCCCCTGCGGGGAAGAGACCCATTGCACCGTTGGGAATACCCAGCTTGCCCTGCCCTGCCATTCCTCCGATGCCAAGGATCTCACCCTTGTGTACGTCAAGGTTCACATTGCGTACCACTTCACCGGGCATATCAACCCAAAGGTTCTCCATGGAGAGAATGACCGGCTTGTTTGCATAATCGAAATCACGAGCTTGGCGCTGTGCAGTATTGACATCACGACCAACCATCCAACGTGCAATATCGGTGATGACCACCCCTTCAGCAGGTACGGTCTTGATGATCTTTCCGTCGCGCATGACCATGATCGTATCACATACGTCCAGAATCTCCTGCAGACGGTGGGTGATGAATATGATTGCAATCCCCGTTTCACTGAGCTTGCGCATGGCACTGAGCAGGCTGTCAGCCTCCTGCTCGGAGAGTACGGCGGTCGGTTCGTCCAACACCAACAGCTTGATGCCATCAGTCACCGAGGTTGATTCCTTGCTCAATTCCCGGGCAATCTCGGTGAACTGCTTGTGCCCTACCGGCATCTGGGAAACCAACATGTCGGCATCAAGGGGTACATTGAGCCGAGCGATCGCACGCTTGGAAATCTCTTCCATCTCACTGCGGTCAAGGGTGTTCATTCGCTCCCCGAACACTTCGGAAAGCCACGTATACTTCAAGGGTTCCCGGTTGAGCAGGATGTTCTCGGTGGCAGTGAAATCCGGCAACAGGGAAAACTCCTGATGCACCATACCGATTCCTGCAGCCAACGCATCGATGGGAGAGGCAAATTGCACCTTCTCTCCATTGATCAGGACATCCCCTCCATATCCACCGGTCTGGTGGATCTCATCCATACCGAAGAGAATCTTCATCAAGGTGGATTTCCCGGCACCATTCTCACCGACCAGCCCCAGGATCTCTCCTTTCTTCAGGGCAAAGTTGATGTCGCTGAGCACTTGGTTGCCAAAAAAGTCCTTGCTGATGTGTTTCATCTCCAGCAACGGCACTTCATTCTCATTCATCTATTCTATCCTTCCAAACATGGTTATGGCTCTTGTCTCCACAGAGACAGACAATAGTGACAACCACGTTCCTTAAAAACACGCCTATAAACGTTGATAAAGGGGGAGAGTAGCACTCTCCCCCCAATGGATGCAATACGAAAACCTTATTTGATGGAGAAATACTTCTCGGGAACAACGAGATCTGCGTTGCCCATGTAGCCCTTGCCCATCATGTAGGTATCCTGATAAATCAGGATGTGGTTGCGAGCGCGTACGCCGGTGTTGACATCGGTGTAGAATGCGCCGTTCCACTTGGCACCAGCGGTGTACTTGCCGTAGGCCTTCATGATGTCAGAAAGCTTGAGCAGTTCGCTCTCGCCCTTGACAACGTTGATGGCATGCTGGCCAAGACCAGCGGTGCTGGTGTAACCATAGGAGTAAGCCCAGGTACCGAAGCGGCCTGCGCCACCCTTTGCGACGATAGAAGCTTCAACCTTCTTGAGGATTGCGGTAAAGTCGCCAGCCTCAGCAGAAAGGTCGATGCCCAGAGCGCCGGGATAACCCATCAGCGGGCTGGGGAGGTCTGCTTCGATGAAGTACCCACCGTAAGCGAGCAGCTGCTTGAGCAGGGGCTCGGTGTGAGCATCATTGGTGCAGAAGAATGCAGCGTTCTTGCCATAGGTCTCAATCCAAGCGGGCACCTTCTCGAGGATGTACTGCTGTGCACCAGCAACACCAACGTCGGAGGTCGGATCGGGAGCAGTCTCAAGGACGAACTTCATTCCGAACTCTTCACAGGTGGCGCGCATGATGGCGACGCGGCGGCTCATGGTCTCATAGCTGAGGTGTCTGGGGAAGGAGATGTGCACGAAGGTGTCACAACCAAGTTCGTGAGCGGTGCGGATGATAAGATAGCCGCGGGCTACGAAGTCGTTGTTGACAGCAAGGTCTGCAGCAGTCTGGATTACACCCGGGTCCTCATGTGCTTCACCAGCAATGGTGATGATGTCGGGTCTCTTTTCCTTGACGCGGCGGAAAGCTTCGGTAGTACCAGGAATAGCCTGGTTGACAATGATAGCCTTCATTTTCGGATCGTCGGCAAGGCCGCTGATGACGCTGATGGTCGTTTCAGCTTCATCCATGAAGTTGTCAGGATAGGTGACGTGCTGGATGATGCCGCCACTGGAGGCAGAACCATATTCGCTGATCAGCCTTTCTGCACCACGAAGGTCATCCTCGGACTGAGATACGGTACCGGTGACCACGCCAATGTGGAAGTCACTACCAGCGGGCTTGGCTGCAGGAGCGGGAGCTGCAGGAGCTGCGGTTGCTACGGGGGCAGCTTCTGTCTTGGTCTCAACAGTGGCAGGAGCTTCTTTCTTTCCACAGGAAACAAAGACAGCACTGACAAGTAAAATACAGAGAACAAGAGCTAAGGTCTTTTTCATTTCTACTTCTCTCCTTACGTAGGAATATTTCCTAGTCTTAATGATACGGAAAAGTATCGCTGAGCGCAAGAAAAGATTGTTTTTTTATGCACTTAGGTGCAAAACAACTGCATAGTTATAGAAAAAGGACACAAGCGGGGCCTGTATCCTTTCACATATGCCATCAAGTGTATGAATTATTGTGCTGCTTGTTGTCTTCGAACCTCATACAACAGGATGCCTGTAGCCACCGATACATTGAGGGAATCGATGTGGCCGGTCATGGGAATGGTCACCATGTGGTCACAGAGTTTTTGGGTAAGCTGGCCGATTCCCTTGCCTTCATTCCCCATGACAAGCACGGTTCTCTTGGGGAATACCGTCTTGTAGACGGCCTGCCCGTTCATGGCAGAGCCGTACGCCCAGAAACCTTGGCTCTTCAGATACTCAAGCTCCCGATTCATGTTGGTGACCGTCGCAATGGGAACATAGTGGGCGGCTCCTGAGGAGACCTTCACTACGGTGGTATTCGTCTGGGCACTGCGTCGTTCAGGTATCACCACCAGCGAGACCGAGAACTGGTCAGCCGAGCGCAGGATGGCTCCCAGGTTCTGCGGATCGGTGATCTCATCAAGCACCAAAACCAGCGCTCCCTCATCTTCCTTGAGCCTGGAGCAAAACTCCTTGACCGACAGGTTCTGGATTCGTGCCTGATTACCTTTGGTCGGGACCATCAGGTCAAGGACTGCTCCACGGTGATCGGCCTGGTCAACCATCCGATCCATTTCAACCTTGGCAACTTTCTTGACGATCACCTTGCCGGTGAGTTGCGCCTGGCGCTCCAAAGCTTCGGTATGGGCACCCATTCCCCGTGAAATATACAGGATG
>RZYT01000371.1 GCA_009930195.1 Spirochaetia bacterium
TCCCTCTCTGCTTTCATTGCTGAGCGGATATATGCATTCGCTTTGGTCTGGGCGTCGGAAATAGCATCTCTGGCTGTACGTTCGGCGTCTCTTACGATCTTTTGCGCTCTATCCTCAACTGTTAATACTTCGTTGATTATATCGCTACGCACGGTTTTACTTCCTTGTGTGGTTTCGCGTACTCGCGTTCCTATACTCTACCTTTTGCCATTGAGTGTCAAGCAAGGTTCTAGGGAGCTGCGGTGAATACCTGGGTCGCCGTAGGATCGTACGCATCGTCGTCAACCATGGCATCAAAAGCCTGTTCATCGAAGGCGAAATCATCCTGGCTAACAAACTCGTCATCAAACTCCTCAAAGTTGAAATCACTCTCATCAAATGCTGGGAAGATGATGCTCCAGAAGGTCTCCTCATCGATTTGGTCAATGATTTCCAGACTCACCTGTGCATCATATCCAGTAGCAAGATCGGTACCGAACACATCTTCTTCCTGTTCCACTTGCAAACCGGTCTGTGCATCCTGTACCACGATGCGCTGCTCAAACGCCGGATCAGCAACCCAGAAATCCTCCAGGAGCAGCACACGATCGAGACCAATCTTCTCCGCATCAAAATCAGGTACGGTAAAGCGAACGGCATACCAGAGATCATCGACCTTGAGATCAAAGAGATAGGTGCCGCTCTTCACCTCACTGAGAATGAAGCGGCCTTCCTGATCGGTGAAGAGGTAGAGAGAATCATCACGGACAAGCTCCTCGCCCGTCTCTGCCTGTTGCACGCGATACACCGGTGATGAGTACTGGATGTAGGGGCTTCCATCGACCATCAGCAACACAGCACTCACCGTGAACGAAGGTTCAACATCCAAGCGTGCAACAAAAGACTGACGGCTTCTTGGCGTCATCTCATAGACAAAAGAAGATCCCGTTGAATACTCAGTCGGGCCACTGCTGAAGACCACCACACTATTCTTGGTATTTGCTGAGATGCTGTTGTACAGGGCACTGCCCAGTGGGCGGGGAAGAGAGGAAGGGGCACTGTCCAGACTTCTGGCCACCGTTACTTGGCTCTTCTTCAGTTCTCCGGTTGGTTTCACCAGCAAAAAGGAATCATTGACGGATTTTCCGATGGCAAACGCCCCATCCGCGTACGCAAAGGAGGTGTTTGCTGTGAACGTGGTTGCCATGTTCTGGTATGAATTGCTTATCTGTTGCCGGATGGAGAAGGAAGAGAGCTTGCCGCTATGAGACCAAGAGGTATTCAGCGCATGATTCTTCGGGTCATCATACTTGAATGAGCTGAGGGCAAAACTGAGGTTGTCATTGGTGGACGGCTTCCAGTTCACCCCAAGGGAACTGGTGGCCGTACCATCGAAGAAGGGAGTACCACTTTGCAAGCTTGTTGAGGTATTGGCACTCAAACGCGGGCTGAATGAGTAACTGCCGCTGATCTGAGCAGACATGGTAGGATTCAGCCAGGTTGTGGAAGCCGCATTCGCGGTGATGGATCCGCTGATCGAAAGACCTCTGAATGGGGAGAATCCACTTGCAAAGGAGAGACTCCAGCTGGGATTGGATTGCGCGGTGTTGAAAATGGTGTTGGCCGAAACGGTGTAGCGTATCTTCTCTGTGAAGCTGCCGGAGTATGAGAGATTGGCTGTCGTGACCGAGGCGTATGCTGCTGTGGAGGTACGGGCAGGAACCGAGTGGCTGAGGGTGGTGCTCACCGTACCAAAGGAACTGCCGGGTCTTCCGCTGAGACGATGACTGAGACTGCCTGAGAACGAGGGGGTGCTCATGCTCTCATCCATACCCAGGCTCACTTGCAACTGGGATGTTCCCAGCAATGTGGCAAGGACTCCATTGAACGTACCACTGAAATACCCGGGAGAGAGGGC
>RZYT01000084.1 GCA_009930195.1 Spirochaetia bacterium
GTTGCGGTAAAGGAGAAAAAATGAGTCCCCACTCTTTCGGAAGAGATACTCTTCAGCCGCCAGGTTAAAGGAGGGGATGGTTGAGGGGGAGACAACGATGTTCATGGGTGTAAAAGTACAAATAATGTGGCAAACATCCATGTTAACGATTTATGTCATTTTCCATAGCTATTAAATCATTTTTTACAGTTCATTCAATTTCCTCGCTTCTATATTTGTACCGATGAAATCTATTGATCAAGAAACCAATGATGGTTTTTGATGCTGTGACTGATAACACTATAATGGGACTGTATCCCATTATCCCATTGACAAGGTTGGATTATTTATAACACTTTTCACATGTTTTATCCTTAAAACATTTTTTAACGATTCAATAAACAATTGAGATCTGGTCTTGACAAATGCACTGTTGACAGATCTCAAGACCTTATACGCCATAAATACTTCTTGTAATTATTAATCTAAACAAATGAAAGAATGAGATGAAACTAAAAAATTCAAACCTAAAAAGAGGAATCTTGCTGATCCTATTGGCAACATCTTCCTTGATTGCTCTTGCTCAACAGATTACCGTAAGAGGTAATATTGTAGATGAGACTGGTGAATTACTGATCGGTGTGTCAGTCCATGTGCAGGGAACCGCTACCGGCACAGTTACCGATGCAGATGGAATTTTTGTGATTCCAGATATCCCTTCGAACGCAGTACTTGAAATATCGTATGTCGGTATGCGCCCACAAATCATCCCGGTAGACGGAAGAAGAGTAATTAACATCATGATGCAAGAGGATACCGAATTACTGGAAGAGGTAGTGGTAATCGGATACGGTACCATGCGTAGAAGTGATGTGACCGGTGCCGTTGCGGTCGTATCAGCCGAAGAGCTCTCTACCAAACCGGTAACCAATGTATTCGAAGCACTTCAGGGCAAAGTAGCGGGGGTGGACATCACCTCTTCGCAGCGACCCGGTGAACTGGGATCGGTGCGTATCCGAGGTAACCGTTCTCTGAATGCAACCAATGCACCGCTTTATGTGGTTGATGGTGTGGTGTTGAGTTCAGGTGGGATCGAGAGCATCAACCCGCGTGACATAGAGAGCATCAACGTGCTGAAAGATGCCTCTTCAACAGCTATCTATGGGTCACGTGGTGCCAATGGAGTTATCCTGGTAACCACCAAACGGGGAAAAGCGGGTTCACTGCAATTGAATTATTCCGGCACATTCACGTTTGAGAATATTCATGACTTGGCACCGGCCATGAGTGCTGATGAGTACATCACCTGGCGCAGGTGGGCCCATCACAATGCCAATCCGACCGAATTTTCTCCCGGCGACCAGCCCTCAAAGACACAGGATGAGACCTTTTTCAGTGCGTTGGATGAGACCGCATTTAACAATGTGATGCGGGGATGGTCGGGAAGCAGCTGGGACGGTTCGAAGGTAACCAACACAGACTGGACTGAACTGGTGACCCAAACGGGCATCACACAGGAACATACCATCAGTGCCGGAGGGGGTACCGACCGAATCAAATCCTTCTTCTCGCTGGGTTATCTGAAGCAGGAGGGCACACAAATCGGTCAGTCCTATGACCGTTACAATGCCACCATGTCTACTGATATCAGTCCGACCAAGTGGTTCACCATGGGTGGCTCGATCAACACCTCATGGAGCAACCAGAGTTATGGCTTCTCCCGTACAGGGCAATCCACCAGCTCCGGACCAACTGAGATCTATGCGGCAGCCAAGCAGATCTTCAATGTAGCACTGCCGTACGACGCAAACGGTGAGATCATTCTCACCCCCGGTAACCTGAACGGTGTATATACAGTGATTGATGAGTGGGATAAATCGGATGAGAAGAGACAGACTCTCCGTGCATTGGGTAGCTTTTATGCCAACATCGACTTTGGCGGGATTTGGAATCCCCTGGAAGGGTTGAGCTACAAAACCAACTTTGGACCTGATTTCAGATACTACCGCAGGGGTATATATATTGACAAAAGTTCTGCCGTTCGTCAGGGTGGCACCAGCTATGCATCGTGGAACTACGATCGCAGATTTTCCTGGGTGCTCGACAATATTCTCAGCTACCGTAAATCGATTGATGCCCATAAGTTTGATGTCACCCTTTTGCAGTCCGCCTCCAGATATGACGCAGAGAGTGCCAACATGAGTGAACAAAATATCCCCAAGGCGAGCTACAAATGGAACAACATGGGTGCGGTGGATATCACCAGCACCGATGCCAAAGCGTCGATGGGCACGGGGTTGACACAAACACAACTGGCCTCCTATATGGGTCGTCTGAACTACTCCTACCTTGACCGCTACCTGCTCACCGTCTCGGGTCGTTACGACGGCTCTTCAGTCCTTTCCGAGGGACATAAGTGGGCCTTCTTCCCCAGTGCAGCACTGGGATGGCGTCTGGATCAGGAACAATTCATGCAGGATCTCTCCTGGTTAGATCAGCTCAAACTGCGCCTCGGTATGGGAACCACCGGGAACTCAGCCATCGGTGCATACGAAACGCTCGGTAGCATCCGATCCTTCTATGTTCCGTTTGGTGGTCTGGGTAATGTACTGGCATACGGCACCAATGAACCCTACTATTTCTCAGGCACCACGCTGATGGCCAATCCTGCCCTTGAATGGGAGAAAACCACGCAATGGAATGTGGGTATCGATTTTTCCTTCTTTAGAGGTCGTATCGGCGGAACCATCGACCTCTATAAATCAAACACAAATGATTTGCTGATGGAGATGACCATCCCCACGCTCACCGGTTACGACAGAACCATGGCCAACGTGGGAAGAACCAAGAACCGGGGTATTGACGTCGGGTTGAATTTCATCCCGCTACAAGCATCTGATTACAGCTGGCACTCATCTCTCAACTTTGCCTGGCAGAAAGATGAAATCGTGGAGCTGGCCAATGGCAAGAACGACATGGTCGACAACTCCTGGTTTATTGGTGAATCGATCAGCGTTTATTACGGCTATGAGAATGATGGCTTGTGGCAGGCCGGTGATGAGGCAGAGATGGCCAAGTTCAACGATAAAGGTGAAAACTTTACCCCGGGAAGTGTGAGACCGGTAGACCAGAATGGAGACTATGTGATTGACAGTGATGACCGTGTGGTATTGGGTAACCGCAATCCCCGCATCACAGCCGGCTGGAGTAATAGCTTCAATTACAAGGGACTGGAACTAAACATCGAACTGTACGGCCGTATGAATTATCTGGTTTCAACCGGCGGGGAGGTACAAAACGGTATCCCCAACCAACGAATGATCGATTACTGGACTCCCGATAACAGAGGGGCCGAATGGCAGAAACCGGTTTACACCGGCACACCGGGTGTGGGTGGCGATGCCTACTCCAGTCTGATAGGATTCAAGAAAGCTTCTTTCATCAAATTCAGAAATATCTCTCTGGGGTATTACCTGCCTGATGCTTTTTGTAAGCCACTAGGCATCAGTAACCTGAAGCTATTCACCCAACTTCGCAATCCCGGGACACTCTACTCATCGGTCGACTTCCTCGACCTGGATCTTGGTACCTCAAGCTATTACAATAGAGGAATCACTATTGGTGTGGAGATAGGTTTTTAATTATTCACTAACAAACAAAGACAGATTATGAAATATCTATACAACAAAATACTGATCGGGGCAATCATCCTGTCATCCGTCGGTCTTTGGTCCTGTGGTGATGACTTTCTCTATGAGGAAAATACCACGGCCTATACGACACAATATTTTGAAACAGAAGAGGGACTCACAGCACTAGCAACCTCCCTCTACGGAAATATCCGCTGGCATTTTGGCTATGAATGGGCTTATGGCATCACACTCTACGGGACCGATGAGTTCACCAACGGTGCCGACCTCACCAGTGAACCCTGGAACACCTACGACAATCGTCTTAACGCTTCAAACGCTACTGTTGAAACCGGTGCGGCAAATAAAAACTGCCCCCCTGTAGATGGCTTGTGGAATCAGATGTATTTCGGCATCTCATCCGCAAACCTGATCATTGCAAAGGGAGAGAAGATCAGCAATGAAGGTGTTCGCAACAAATGCATGGGTGAAGCCTATTTCCTTCGTGGCTACAACTACTACCGTCTCTTTGCTCAATATGGTGGTGTGGTGTTGCAGACTGAGCCTGTTGAAGGGGTGGTACGTTATTTCGAGCGGGCCAGTGAAGAAGAAACCATGGCACAGATCATCTCCGACTTTGAGAATGCATACAACCTGTTGCCTGCTGACAACTGGCGGGGTTTTGGTACCTGGACCAAATATGCGGCTGCTCATTTCTGGGCCAAAGCATTGCTGTTCCGTGCATCTGAGCGAAACAGCGCATGGAATACGGCTTATATTGATGCCGATCTGACCAAATGCATCTCACTTGCTGATGAGGTGATTGCCGCCCGTCCGCTCGCAAGTGACTACTGGGATCTCTATGGCCGATGGACCGGTGTAGATTGCCCCAACGAGGGGATACCTGAGATTTTGATGTCGGCACAGCATAACGCGGACTCCTCTACCAAAGGCCGCTTCGGCAACCGAACTCACTCCTATTTCTCACCGCAGTTCAACAGCTTCAGCGGGGGATGGGTAAGTCGCGGTGCGCATATCGGTGGACAGGATTTTCAGCGTTGTCGTCCCACGGAGTACAACTATTCTACCTATGACAATGTGAATGATGCCCGTCTCTGGAAATCATTCAAAACGGTTTACGGAGTCAACAACATCAGAGATAACAATTTGAATCAGTCCTTTGGTGAGCATGCCGTTGAGCTGGGTGACCAGGGTATCGTTTTTATCCTCAACAAAAAAGATGACTCCCGTTTCGATGGGGAGCCCTACGGCAAGTTTGGCCGTCCCAATGCCGGTTGTTCCTTTATCAATCCCGAGACCGACAAGTGGGTACCCAATGCGTTCCCACTCTATCTGGAGGGTGACTATGTGTTGCCCAACTACAACAGCAATGGAGATGCCAACAAATCGAATGTCTTCTGCGGCCTGAACAAAACGCAGGACGGCACACGTACGGCAGAGGGTGGTGACGGTTACCGCGATGTGATTATGGCCCGTACCGGCGAGACCTATCTGATCAAGGCAGAAGCACAGGTAAGGCAGAATAAATTTGCTGAAGCCATTTCGACCATCAACCAGTTGCGTGCCCGGGCACAATGGAAAAATGGAGAAGACCGTGAGCTCTACGTGGACGCGACCATCGCATTCCCCATGAGCAACTCGCTCTACTCACCCTCCACCAACTTTAGTAAAAACGGAAAGACAGATAACTATGTCAACTGGTTTGCCAACTCGCATCCCGGATACAATGACGGGGCACTGAAGGATGCTGCCGGCAATGTATATCTGACGAAGAACAGCTATTATCTATCCACAGGTATAGCAAAAACAACAGCTTCCTCTTCGCTGCAGATCAGTAGTCCAGCCAGTCTGCCGGAAGAGGATGAAGCGATCCTTAACCAGCTGGGTGCTTCCAGCCAGTATGACCGCATGTTGAATTTTATTTTCAACGAACGCACACGTGAGTTGAACGGTGAATGGAACCGCTGGGAAGAGTTGAGCCGTGCCGGCTTGCTGGTAAAGCGTGCCCGGGCATTTAACCCCCAGGCAGCTCCCAACATTCAGGAAAAGCATGTGCTTCGTCCCATTCCGCAAACCTTTATCGATGGTCTGACGCAGGATGATGGATCCCCCCTTACCGAAGCACAGAAAGATGCATTCCAGAACCCTGGGTGGTAAATAAACAGTTATTGATATTGACCGGTAATCAAAATGGATATCAGTTGTTTTGAAAAACAGCTGATATCCATTCTCTTTTCTATCAGTGGAATCTCTATTTACGCTCTATCACCTTTATTCCATCAGGTGCATTGATTTCTGTCCGGATCTCGCCATCACCCGTTTTCCAATGTCTGATCTGTATTACACCATGAGGGGTGGGATAACTGCCTTCCACCCATTCAAGCTCTCCAAGAAAAGGTCTCACCTCAACAGTTTTACACCCAGGCTCAACCACCCTGATGCCCAGCACATTCTCCGTGAGCCATGCAGTCACCCCTGAAGACCATCCATGACAGAGACTATGGCGGAAACTGGGGTAACAGTAATCCCCGAAATCACCGTGGATATCATTCATTCCTACCGGTGTCAGTTGGTCTATCCGTGCTGAGTTCTCCATCCACTCGATATTGAAGTCCTCCCAAAAGGTGGTGGCACCCATATCGAGCATTCCACCCCAGTAGTCACTGACGATCGGCAGTGCTTCATCCTGCATGCCGGCCAGTGAGAGGGCATCGATCATGTAGAGTCCATAGAAGGTAGAGAAGCGCCTGGCCCCATCCACCGCGATCACCTCTTTGCTGGCAACGACCGGATCCAGGATCCCCGCTACGGCCATCAGGGCGGCCGCCTGCTTCAGCTGGTTGTGAGGCATAATCTTTTCATTCATCTTCCGTACAGCATCCGCTGCTACTCGGACAGATCGTGTCTCACCCAGCACCTCACACAAGAACTCTGCATCTCTCAAAGCCCATGTCAACAGAGCCCGGTAACCGGCCTCTACCCCTTCCGTGTTGGGTGTGGAGGGCCAATCCAGAAAGCGAAAAGGGCTCAATGTCTCAGTGCCGTCTATTGAGATACGCGAGTCGATCAGATCGATCAGCCCCACGATGTAATCGCGGTGCTCCTCCAAAAAGTCGCGGTCACCGTTCTGCATGAACCAGTCGTGGTGGATGATCAGGTACCACATTGAATAGGAGCTCATCCCGTTCATCCACTGCGGCAGGGGGTACTGCTCACAAGCCAGATCAAGGCTTTTGGGAACCACCTCGTTGTACCCAAAAACGGCGTTGATCGTTTTTAGCTCCGGGTGAAAGTCACCCAACCAGACCAGTCGGTCACGCTTGATGCCGTCCCATAGGTACTCCTGCATGTTCAGGTGGGTAGTGTATGCTCCGGTGATCCAGATGGAATCGAGACGTGGGTTGCTACTGCTGAATGATCCCAGGTAGGGGATATCTCTGTAGCGCAGGATGGCTCGTGCCTCCTTGAGGTTGATAGTAGTGCCCGGTTGTAGCAGGTCTATCCGCACGAATCGGAAACCTGTATTCCCAATCTCAATCATTCCCGAGCGGGGAATCTCCATGATGATGTCCCGCTTGGCATGGTCATCGGTGGAGAATCCCATCAGCCAGTCAGAGTTATAGGTATTGCTGTTGGCCTCCCCTACCGATTCCCCGAAGCGGATCCGTACCAGCGAGGGCTCCCGGCGTGAGGAGCCCCCCATCACCAGCTGGAGACCACCATGCAGCTCCTTGCCATAGTCGAGCAGGATGGAGGAGGTGTCACTCTCGCTGTTGGTGAGAGAACAAAAGCGGGTGGTGCGGCTCATGTCTGACTGACTGTTACCCGATGAAAGCAGTACCTGGCTGTTCTTTACCAGTGCTCCTGTCGTATCGGAGCTCCATATCACCTTTACCGGAGAGAGGTAAACCCGTGTCAGCTCATCTTTCTGTGCGAACCCATTGTACTCGGGGCCGAATACCGGGGGGAGTTGTGCAAAACTATTGGTTATTGCAACCATCAAAACAGCTATCGCAAACAAATTTTTCCTTTTCATAATGCAATTACCTTTCTAATTTTGACCCGATTCAATCAGTCATATCTACATCAATCGACAAAAAATGCTTTCTCATGAAATCGATAAAGATATCGTAATCCTCGGGCAGAGTACCATGTCCGCCGGCATGCATGTAGAAACCCATGTCATGCAGGATCGGTTTACCGGCAGCAGGTATCTCTATACTCTCCAGGCCTCGTTTGCCAAAGAGACGATAGACCGGTTCGGCGGCAACAGCTGACAGGAACTCACCCCTGGGATCAGACCAGTCGTCGCTGTCACCCGTTTGCAACAGGAGCGGACGGGGTGCTATCAGCGAGACCAGCATATGTGCATCGATGGGTGACTGGTGCGGATCATCACCGTAGCGTGCACGGTTGTCGCAAAACTGGTAGAAGTAACGTGAGGGGGCGATTATGTGGGCAATGGTCTCACCGAAGTCACGCCTTGAGAGGGCAGCGCCTCCCTCACCGGAGCAGCTGGCGATAATCATGCCAAAGCGCTGATCGAGGGCTCCGCTCCACAACACCGTTTTACCCAATCGGGAGACACCATGCAAGGCCACCTTTGAGGCATCGACACCGGGCTCTTTCTCCAGATAGTCCATTGCGTAACCCAGACCCCAGGCCCAGGCAGAGATGGCACCCCACTCATCTGGGGCGGGCCACTCCTGCCCAGCGGGTAGGTAATGCCCCCTGACCCCATGGCAGATACCCGCAGGAAAATCGGGTTCAATATCACCGTAGTAAAGTGTAGCCACACCGATACCTTGCGAGATGAACTTCTCTACATCAAGACCTCCTATGCGGGGGCGCCCCTCTTGAAGCTGCAGTGGCACCTTTTCTCCTTCACGATTCCAGAAGTAACCGGGGGCCAGCCCGGGGTCATCAACCATCAGGGTATTGGGCATGAAGCTGATGGTCAGAAAGAGCGGCACTGGTCCTGTTGCCTCTGCCGGCAGGCAGATCACCATATCAGCCTGATGTCTTATCGTATCATCAGTGAAGTAAAGCCTCACCTGCTTTCTGAGGGCCTTGCCATCCAGCACCGGGCTTCCTGTATCAAAAAGGTGGGTAGGGCGGGGTTTACGCTTCGGGCTCCTGCCAAACTGCTCCGTTTCGAAGAGCCGTACAATCTCCGGGCGGCGTTGTTCCATCCATCCTTTTGCATCGGTCACCCGCTGACCATTGTGCAGGGTAAAGAGATCAGGAAGAACCCAGCTGCCTGTCTTCGACTCATCATAGTTAACCGGGATGCCGGCAATGGTATCCTGTTGTTGGGCGTTCACCCACTTACAATAGCCCAGGAGAGAGAGGATGATCAGCAGCCGGCGGATCATTTTAGTCATCACCGCGTTCATGGGTTTTTCAATTCCATTTTCGAAAAATCGATGAATCGCTCCAGTGAATTGATTACCGGTTCTTTACCATTGGCGGAAGAGATCCAGTAGCTGATGTATCTGGAGGGTTTGGCAATAAAGAGGTGCTGATTGCCATCATCCATCCTCTGTGTGAAATCA
>RZYT01000372.1 GCA_009930195.1 Spirochaetia bacterium
AAGAGGAGAAACAGGATGTCCAGCAGATGGCTTCCCAAATCGGAGAGGCACCCACCGGGATTGTAGGAGGGGAGCAATCTCCACTTCCAGCGGAAGATCTCCTGCGGGTCACCCCAGACATGGCTCTTCTGCCAGCTTTGCAGATAGGCAATCTCAACCTGCTGAATCTCTCCCAGCGTTCTCTCTTCCAATACCTGCTTGAGCGCGGCAAGGGCGGGAGTGCTGCGCTTGGAGAAATTGACCATGAAGGGAAGATCCTTCGCCTGCACGCTTAGGGAAGCGGCTTCTTCCATGGACGTGGCAAGCGGCTTTTCGCAAAAAACTGCAAAGCCAAGACCCAAGGCTTGCTTGCAGCACACAGCGTGCAACGAGTCGGGCAGGCAACAGCTGATGGCATCCGCCTTGCCTTGGAAGAAGGGAAGATCATCCAGCGATGCAAACGAATGGGGAACACCATAGGCAGCACAGAAGCCACTGCGGTGCTCCTCGTTGTGGTCGATGGCACCCACAATCTGTACTCCCAGCTCGGTGAACTTCTTTGCCTGGTAGTTTCCCATCCCACCACAACCGATCATGACCAGTCTCATCCTTGTCCTCCGCAGCGCGTGGTGGAACGTCGGATCACCAGATCCGTATCCGCCCACTTCTGCTCGCCGGCCTTCCCTTGCTCGATCATGCTGACCAGCATCAGGACTGCCTGTCTTCCCATCTCGGTAATCGGATGGTTCACCGTGGTCAGGGGTGGTGCGCTGGTGCTTGCCGGCTGGAAGTTGTCGTATCCGATGACCGAGAGATCATGGGGGACCCGCTTTCCATGCTCGGTGCACGCCTGGAAGAAACCGAAGGCCTGGCGGTCGCTGGCTGTCATGACCAAGGACGGTCCGTGAGAGAGTTGCTGGAATGCATCAAACCCTGAACTGCGGGAGAAGTCCCCTTCGACAATGGTGGTGGTGCAGTGGTAGCGTCTTGCCAGCTGTTCGAACATTGCAAGCCGATCCTTTCCGTTCTTGAACTGCAGGTCCCCGGTGATATAGCCGATGTGCGAGTGACCGAGGCTGGTTGCATGATCAAAGGCTTTGGTCATTCCTACATCAGGCCGGGCATAGATGCTTGCCGCCCCCGCCTGGTAGTTGTTGACCAGGACAAAGGGTAGGGCGCGGTCGATGAGCGGCTGGAGCTCGGGAAACTGGTCCTTGGTGATGGCGAAAACCAGTCCGTCATAGCTGTGGCTGTTGATCAGCTCATAATAGGAGCGGTAGCGGCCCAGATGGTTCTCAAACACGATGCTGATCGTATAGTTGTGTTCCAGGCTTCCCAGAAGCAACCCATCGAGCAGGCTGGGAAAGTAAGGGCGGGTGAATGGCATGATGCTTGGATAGTAGGGGACGACAAAACCGATGGCGAAGCTCTTGTTGCTTGCAAACAGCGTGGCGGTGCGGCTGGGGAAGTATCCCAGTTGTTCGCTTACGCTTCGTACCTTCTTCTTGATCTCATCACTGATGAGCGGCGAGTCGTTGAGCGCACGCGATACCGTCGATTCCGATACCCCTGCCGCCTTTGCCACTTCCGCTCTTCCTACACTCTTTCCCATGGCCGAAAGTGTACCGTGCTTTGTGGGCTTTGACACGGGTTTTCTTGGGCTCTCCAAGGATTCTTCTCTGGCATGTATGGAAAATCCATATAAAGGAGTACAAATAAATCTTAATGATAAAAAGTATCAATAAGTACTTGCTTTTATTAATGAGACTCCGTACTATTAGGCCATACCAATTCACAACACACAAGGAGATATACACATGGACGAGATGCAGAACTACACCAGCATGCCTTTGATCGGGGACAAGGCTCCCAGTTTCCACGCGGTCACCACCCAGGGTGAGATCAACTT
>RZYT01000085.1 GCA_009930195.1 Spirochaetia bacterium
ACCTTGCCAAGCTCCTTTCCCTCTGCATCAATCAGATACCATTTCTTCTGAATCGTCAGCGGTTTCACAAAAATAGTCTTCATCTATTCATCCTGTTCTGCAAGGACCTGCCTTGCGTGTGGTGTAGTGCATGGACAGAATTCTCTGCCATATCTATCTTACAGCAATTGCATACCGACCAGCCAACTCAAGAAAGGGTCGTACATCACCCTTGGCATATTCGCCGGGAATGATGAACGGAACATCCGCAGTTGGTGGAAGCACTACCTTGAGGGACAACGCCTCCAAAGCGAACGCTTCATAACGCGCTGGCGAAAGACCGGTTAATCCGTACGGACCTCTCGTCTCGAACACCCCCGCCAGGGGATTGTCCATGCGTTTTTTCACTGTCTCATCCGACTCCAAGCTACGTATCAGATTCGCGGTTGTCTTGACGAGCAAATCAAGCAACAACGGTGACACGGCGTCTGAGGGCGGAACATCGCCGGTACAGGCTTCTTCCTTAAGGCAAACGACCTGAGGTACGAAACTCCCTGGGAAAGGTAGGATAGGGAGGAGCATCACGGAATCTGCCCCGCCAAAACCTAGGTACGGTCGCCAATAGGACACTGTACGGCTAGCATGTTCAGGCGAAGTCGCAGGGTCGAAGGGGACATCCCCGGAGACCGAACGAATTGCCTGCAGGACCTTCTGGGGATCGGAATACATCCGAATCACCGGAAAATCCGGAAACAGCGTTGCCAGCAGCTTTTCAAGCCGTCCTGAAAATACCGAAGGGTATTCACTGACCAAGCCCCTGCTGACCGTAGATTTTATGGACCTTTGGATCAGATCGGGACGATGGCCTAGGATGGCTCTGCCATAATTCTGGAAAAAATCAGTATACCGCGCCCCAAATCCATCATACAGATAGAACGAACGCGCGCGGACAACGGTAGGCATTGTATAACCTTCCGGCCTTTCGTGTCTAGTCTCTTTCCCTTCTCTCTGCATATCAGTCACTTCCAATTTTCTCGAGTTGGGCGAACTTGCTGATGAAGGTCGCTTTTCTGCCGGTGTGGAACCGAACTTCGATGACCTCACGGTCTCCGCTCATCCGCACTTCCACAACCTCCCCTTCCCCATAGCTGTCACTGTACACCCTCTGACCGAGAGGGAACAGCGCCTCACCCTCTTTTGCAGCATGGGTGGTCTGCATGGTGAACGTCTTGGCCTTGGTTCCAAAGCCCTGTTGGATCAGGTTTCCCCCGGAATTCCCCCAAGCAGCGGGGCTTGCAACCCGTCGCTTCTCCCCAAGGCTTGAGAACCCTTGGTATCCGCCTTGTCCAAGCGAGCCCGGGCGAATGCCCTGTACGGCCACCAAGGAAGGATCGACCTCATCCAGGAAGCGGCTTGGATGCTGGAAGCTTGTCTTCCCCCAGATCCTGCGCGCCCTTGCACACAAAAGGTAGAGATCGCGCCGGGCACGGGTGACAGCCACATAGAAGATTCTTCTTTCCTCTTCCACATCCTCATCACTCTCGCCGCTGCGGCCGGGAAAAAGTTCCTCCTCAAGCCCTGCAACAAACACCCGATCGAACTCCAGACCCTTGGTATTGTGCATGGTGATGAGGGTGACCCCTTCCCTGTCCCGCGGATCATCGGTACCCAGCGTAGTGGGGTCCAGCGAAAGCTGTTCCAGGAACTGCAGCAAGCCTTCAAGCGAGGAGTCGTAGGAACCGAGGGCACTCACCAACGCTTCCAGGTTCTCCACCTTGGAGGTGCTGTTCTGGCTGTCCATCTCGGTGTAGTAATCCACCAGACCAGACTCCCGGACCAGGAAGTTGGCACAGTCCACCAGCTCACCGCCCTCCAACATGGTCTGGGCATGTTGGAACATCTTCAGAAAGTGCAAAGCCCCTGCCTTCGCTTTCGCAGAGAGGGATCCCTTCTCCAAAGCAAGGGAGAGCATGATCAGCAAATTGCCGTCGGTCTGGCTTGAGAACGAGAGGATGGTCTCCAAAGCGCCGGGACCGATTCCCCGGGCAGGCTTGTTGATCATCCGCTTGAAATTCACCTCATCCTTGGGGTTGGTCAGCAAAAAGAGCAGGGCGAGGGCATCCTTGACCTCTTCGCGCTCATAGAACTGCAGGGCACCCACAACCTTGTACGGGATGCCAAGGCGTTTGAACACCGTCTCGAAGGCAACAGACTGGGCATTGGTGCGGTAGAGAACCGCACTCTGGTTGAACTGCTTGTCCGTCATCAGGATGTTGCTGACTCTCAGCGCCTCATCCTGCTCATCCTGCACATAGAGCACATTGGGCTTCGACCCCTTCGTGTTGGCTGTCCACAGCTTCTTGTCATGCCTGCCCTTGTTGTTGCGGATTACCGAATTCGCAATCTCCAGGATATTCTGGGTTGATCGGTAGTTTTGCTCCAGCTTGACCGTCCGTGTCCCCGGATAGAGGGTGGGAAAACTGAGGATGTTCTGCACCTCCGCCCCGCGGAAACGGTAGATGGACTGGTCGTCATCACCGACCACGCAGACAAAACAGTTCGGCCCAACCAGCTGCTTGAGCAGGTTGAACTGGGCGGCATTGGAATCCTGGTACTCATCAACCAGTATCATGGAGAAGCGGTTGTGCACCCAGGAGAGGACCTCCCTCTTTTCGGAGAGCAGCTCTATGCTGCGCCCGATCAGATCCGCAAAGTCGACATTCCCCACCCTCCTGAGTTTCTGCTCATAGGCCTCATACATCCGCTTGAACGTGGAGTCGACCTTCAAAGAGCTCAGGTTGTCCGTACTGGAAAGCCCTCGGTCCTTGGCATAGGAGATCTTGCGCATGATCGGGTCGAGTTCCCGTTTCTTGTAGTTGGGGAAGCAGGAGGCAAGCAGGGAGAGTGAATCATCATCATCGTAGATGGTGAAGTTGGAATCCAGCCCGATCTCCGAGCCAAAGCGTCTGAGCAGCCAGGCTCCGAACGAGTGGAACGTGCGGATGTTGCACTCATCGGCCAGAGGATTTCCGTCAAGCATCACCTTCACCCGTTCCTTCATCTCATTGGCGGCCTTGTTGGTGAAGGTAACGGCAAGTATCTTATAAGGAGGTATGCCCAGCCTCTCGATGGCATAGGCAATCTTGGTGGTGATGACCCGTGTCTTGCCACTGCCGGCTCCGGCAAGAACCAAAAGCGGTTTTGAGTTCTCCAACACCGCTTCCTTCTGTTGCTCATTGAGCTGGCTTACCAGATGCTCGATATCAGCCATGCAGCGCTCCTTGCAGGGGAAGTGCCTCAAAATCGAGGCCTTTCACCGCACGGATGCCACAGCGAACAACTTGCCCTGCTTTCAGATTGCGGCCCATCACCACCGTAAGGCCATCAACCTCAGGGGCCTGGGCATACATGCGCCCGATCGCCAAGTCCTCTCCCTCCACCAACTCCTCAATCAAAACATCGTGCTGTGTTCCGACAAAGCGGGCAAGATTCGCCTCGGTGATGGGTGCCTGCAAGGCTTGCAGTTGTTTCTGAAAGGCTGTGGCCTGGGTTATGGCTTTCTTGTGCTCCCGCTCATTTCTCAGACCATACGCTTTGGTACCCTCTTCCCTGCTGTACAGGAAGGAGCCCACCCAATCGAGCTTTGCTTGGGAGAGGAAATCGAGCACCTGTGCAAAGGCTTTCTCATCCTCGCCCGGGTAGCCGAGCAGGATGGTGGAGCGAAGGACTGCAGTCGGCACGGTTTCCCTGATTTCCCGTATCAGGGCAAGGTAACTCTCCTTGGTGCCTGTCCTTCCCATGCTGCGCAACACTGCCGTGTCGGCATGCTGGAAGGGAATGTCAAAGTAGGGCAATACCTTCGGATGGCTTGCAATGAAAGCAGGCAACTGTGGGGGGAACGCATCCGGGTGGATGTAGAGCAGGCGGATGAAGAAGTCGCCCTCAAGCGAGACGAGGTCTTCCAACAATGAGAGGAATTGGCTCTCCTTGTCATCCCTGTCCGTACCGTAGGCAGCAAGGTCCTGGGCTATGAGGTTGATTTCCCTGATGCCAGAGGCGATCAGGCTCCTGGCCTCCTCAAGGATAATGGGACGCTCTTTGCTGCGCAGGCCCCCACGGATGAGGGGAATGGCACAATAGGCACACCGGTGGTTGCACCCTTCGCTGATCTTCAGATAGGCACTGCCGGGGAAGGAGAGCAACTCGTTGCGTTCATAGACCTCTTGCTGGGGTGCGGGATAGGAGGGAACCAGGACAACGCGGTCCCCTGCGAAGATCTTGCGGACCACCTCACCGATCTTGGATAGGTCATGGTTCCCGAAAATGGCATCGGCCTCAGGCAGTTCGGAGCGTAGGTCCTCGGCATACCGTTGCGCCATACAGCCGCTGAGCACGATCTTAGCCGTGGGATTTGCCTCCCTGAGGGAGAAAAAGGTGTTGATCGACTCTTCTCGGGCTGATTCGATGAACCCACAGGTATTGACCATGATCAGATCGGCATCTGCAGCATCCTCGGTCCGAACGAACTGGTCATCCTCAAGCAACTTGATCAAGGTTTCGGCATCGACTTGGTTTTTGGAGCACCCAAGGTTTTCCATATAGAGTTTCTTCATGCACTTCTCCCATTGTGTAACGCAGAATCGCAGGATACCAAAAAAAGGAGTGTTTTCCTACCTCCCCATACATGTTGACACTCTGACGCCAAGAATCAATCTGTAAAAAATAAGATTTTGGAATCCTGCTCCTATTTTCTTGCTGACAAATCTCTTACATTGATGCAAAAAGTATTAATTTTGCATAATTTTGGTAATTCTTGCATAAAACAAATTCTTGGTATAGTATCTGAAATGCTGTATGATCCTAGGCTTACTCCGCCAATTTCACCATACAACAAAAATCTCATAAGAGGAAATGCATGACGAAATATATCGTGAACCGCCTATTGGGTATGATTCCTACACTGTTGATCATCATCACGCTCAGTTTCTTCATCGTACGCATCGCACCCGGAGGTCCGTTCGCTACCGAACGCAATCTTCCTGAGGTGGTGAAGCGCAACATCGAGGCCAAATACCACCTCGATGAACCGATGATCCAGCAGTATGGCCGCTACATGTTCGACATCTTGCGCGGGGACCTCGGGCCCTCGTTCAAGTACAAAGACTATGATGTAAACTATTATATCGCCAACAGTTTGCCCAAGTCCATCGTATTGGGAAGCTGGGCCATGCTTCTTGCCTTGGTGTTCGGCATATCCGCCGGCATCATCGCGGCTGTGAAGCAGAACTCCTGGATAGACTATCTGAGTATGGGGGTAGCCGTCATCGGCATCTCGGTTCCGCTCTTCGTCATAGCTCCGGTGTTGCAGCTCATCTTTGCGATGAAGCTGCAATGGTTGCCCACCAGCGGGTGGTATACCACCGGTGAAGGGTGGAAGACCGTCATCCTCCCTGCAGTCTCGCTCTCCTTTGCCTATTTCGCCAATATTGCCCGTCTTACCCGTTCTTCCATGCTTGAGACGCTCAGAAGCGACTACATCCGTACCGCCAAAGCCAAGGGCATGAAAAGCACCACGATCATCTTCAAGCACGCCATGAAAGGCGCAATGCTTCCCATCGTCAGTTATCTCGGCCCTGCATTTGCGGGTATCATCACCGGATCGATCGTCGTTGAACAGATCTTCCGCGTCCCCGGCCTTGGCAAGTTCTTCGTACAGAGTTCCTTCAACCGTGACTACACCCTGATTGTCGGCGTCGTCATTGTCTACTCGCTCATCCTTATCCTGATGAACTTCATCGTAGACATCGTGTACGCACAACTCGACCCGAGAATCACCTACAAATAAGGAGAGGACCATGGTACTGAAGAGAAAAAAAGAGAAGACAGCGGCCCTCAATGAATTTGCACAGGTTGTAGAGGGCAACAGCTTGGGAAAGGACGCTTGGAGAAGGCTGAAAAAGAACAAGATGGCAGTAGTGGGCATGATCATTGTCATCGTGTACTCCCTGCTTGCCGCCACTGCCATGTTCCTTCCCATTTATCCGTACGACCAGATCATTCTGGACCATCAGCACCTCAGGCCCTCACTGTCCAAGTCTGCTGGTGACCTGATGATGGAAACCAAGCTTGAGGACCTCTATTTCAAGGCGTGGAGAGCCGGCAGCCTCGTGGTTACCGAAGAGCAGAGTGCAGACATCAAGCGTTGGATTGCTGACAACGAGACCAACAAGGTCTGGAATTTCTGTTATATGGAAGGAGAACGCCAGCGGGAAGCAGGCCTGTTCACCTTCAGCAGTGCAGACCAAAGAACCATCGATCGTCTTCAGGAGAAGATCGATACCGAATTCCTCATCAATGTCGATACCATGTTCTACACCGATGCTGAGAGTGGAAAAACAAAGAACCTTACCAAAATGGGCTACAAAGAGATTGAGACCATCTATGCAGATCTCCTGAAGGTCGACATCGCAATCATCGAAAAGCAGACCATGGATGAAATCAGCAGCCAGCTCCTCAATACGCTCAAGGCTGCGACCCCTGACCTCACCGATGAGGAGTATGCGGTGAATCTTGAGATGGAAATGGCTTCTCTCGGCGATAAGGGCATTGCCTCAATGGCAAAAACCAACCTGCTGGGAAAGGTGAAAACAACCATAACCCGTTCCGCAGAACGCGACCTGCGCGCTGAAATCAAGAACGGGGATGTAGCATTCCCTCTGAATCGCGAGATTTCCGTAAACAACCTGCTGAAGGCTGAGATTTCAGCTACCAAGAAGCACGAACGCCGCTACTATCTCGGCACCGATTACAGCGGCCGCGACATGCTCAGCCGCATCATCTACGGTGGACAGGTTTCCATCGCCATCGGTCTGGTGGGAACGCTTACCAGCGTACTGATCGGCATCGTACTGGGAGCCATCGCAGGATATGCGGGAGGGAAGGTCGACTTCTTCCTCATGCGCTTCGTTGACATCATGTACGGCCTTCCGTACATGCTCTTGGTCATCATCTTCATGGCCATCTTTGGGCGCAACATCATGAATCTCTTCGTTGCCTTGGCAATGGTCAGCTGGCTGACCGTCGCCCGTATGGTGCGTGGACAGGTCATGAGCCTGAAGAACAGCGAGTACGTAGAAGCGGCTCGCAGCATGGGAGCCTCCACCGGCCGCATCATCTTCCGCCACATGGTACCCAACTCCCTTTCGGTCATCATTGTCTATTCAACCCTCAGGGTTCCCGCATTCATCATGCAGGAGTCCTTCCTCTCCTTCCTTGGTCTCGGGGTCCAGGCCCCGTATGCTTCGTGGGGTTCTTTGGTTGGAGATGCCGTGAACGGCATGACCCTCTATCCGTGGAAGCTTATCTTCCCGGCTATCGCCATGACTATCTTCCTCTTTGCCATGAACTTCTTTGGTGACGGCTTGAGGGATGCGTTCGATCCACAAAGCAAGAACCAACTCTAGGAGGACACACATGAGTCTGAATCCCAATGCAAAGGTTGTCCTCGAAGTAAAGGACCTGAAAACCTATTTCAAGACAGATGCCGGTATCGTCAAGGCGGTTGACGGTGTCTCATTCACCGTCCACGAAGGCGAAACCATCGGTATCGTAGGCGAGAGCGGAAGCGGCAAGAGCGTTACCAACCTCTCGGTCATGCGTCTCATCCCCTCCCCTCCGGGCAAGATTGTCGGTGGTGAGGTGCTCTTTGAGGGTGAGGACATCCTCAAGGTCAGTGAGAAGGAAATGCGCGAGATTCGGGGAAACAAGATTTCCATGATCTTCCAGGACCCGATGACCAGCCTCAATCCCTTTCTCAAGATTTCCACACAGATGGTGGAGACGATCCGCCTGCATGAGAAGAATGTTTCCAAACAGGAAGCGCTGAAGCGTTCCATCGAGATGCTCAAGCTTGTCGGCATCCCTTCTGCGGAGAAACGGATCCAAAGCTATCCCCACCAATTCTCCGGCGGTATGCGCCAGCGCGTCATGATTGCCATGGCCCTCTCCTGCAACGCTCAGGTTTTGGTGGCCGATGAGCCGACCACGGCTCTGGACGTAACCATCCAGGCCCAGATCCTTGAGCTGATCGACAAGCTCAGCAGCAAGATGGGAACTGCAGTCATCCTCATCACCCATGACCTGGGGGTGGTGGCAGGGATGTGTGACCAAGTTTGTGTCATGTACGCCGGACGCGTGGTGGAGAAGGCAGTCACCGAGGACCTGTATGCCAGACCCAGCCACCCCTATACCGAGGGCCTCATCAAGAGTGTCCCCCGCATGGATACCACCAAGAAAGGCAATCGCCTCTTCTCCATCGAAGGCCAGCCGCCAAACGTCATCGACTTGCCTCCTTGCTGCCCCTTCCATCCCCGTTGCCACAAGGCAATGGAGGTATGCCGCCATGCCTACCCGCCGGTAAAGGATCTGGGTAATGGGCATGAGGTAGCCTGCTGGCTCTATGCAGATGAGTCAACCAAGGCACAGGCACTTGCAGAGGCGAACGTAGAGGAGAAGGCAACATGAGCACGACAAAAAAGCCCCTTTTGGAAGTCAGGGATCTGAAGCAGCACTTCCCCATCAGCAGCGGATCGATCTTGCAGAGGCAAGTTGGAGCCATCAGGGCTGTTGACGGCATTTCCTTTGATGTATACCCGGGTGAGACACTGGGGATTGTAGGTGAGTCGGGGTGCGGAAAGTCCACCACGGTCCGCTCCATAAGCCAGCTCTACAAGCCCACCAGCGGAAGCGTCATCTTCAACGGTGTCGACCTGGTCAAGGCTGACCACAGGACCATGCTCAAGGCACGGCGTGACATCCAGATGATCTTCCAGGATCCGTATGCATCCCTCGACCCGAGAATGACGGTCCGTTCGATCATTGCAGAACCGTTGGTGATCTACAACTCCCGCAGACTTCTGGAAAAACCCCTTTCCACCTTGGATATCGAGCGCAAGGTGGAGGATCTCATGGAGCGCGTTGGTCTGAACAAGGCCTTCAAGAACCGCTACCCGCATGAGTTCAGTGGTGGACAGAGGCAGAGAATCGGGATTGCCCGCGCTCTTGCCCTCAATCCGAAGATCATACTTGCAGACGAACCGGTTTCCGCCCTGGACGTATCCATCCAGTCACAGATTCTCAACCTGCTGGGGGACCTGCAGAAGGAGTTCGG
>RZYT01000373.1 GCA_009930195.1 Spirochaetia bacterium
AGACGATGATGACGATAAGGACTCTGGCTTTTTTCTGGACTGCTGCTGTCAATGCGTGTCTCCTTTCCTGGATTTATGTCGTTTACGGTAGGACCAGGTCATGGGCCTGCTTCAGGTGCGGGTTGCACCTGGGCGCCGGCAATCAGGACCCTGGCATTCATCAGGGTGGCAAAGAGAGCCGGGTTCTTGCCGACCAGGGTGTCATAACGGTCATGTTCGGCCATGATTGACAGTTGTTCAGGGGTATACGCATCGTCTTTGCCTTCCGGGATGAGTTCCAGTTCATAAATCCACTTCCAGTAGATCGTGATCACCTTGGTCTGGCCACGGAGCAAGGTGCCGGCCAAATCTTCCCCTTCATTAAGAAACTCTTTTTGTAAACCAGTGGTTTCATCCTTGAAATAGAAAAAGATCCGGTCCTGGAATTCCTCACCCATGCTTGATTTATCAACGGTGATGTAATAATCAATGTCTGTCTGTGAATCCGTAGCTGACAATTCGATGGGGATGATACCTGCGGTTCCTGGAGCTGCGACCTGGTTGGCTAGAGAAGCGTACTGGTAAACATTGACGATCCGGTCATCCACCAGCTGGTTGGCAGCGAAATCCCACTGGGCCACATCGAACCTCAGGCCGGATACACTGGTCATCTTCGTAAACCAGGCTTGGGTGGCGTAAAAGGTGACAGCCACCAGCAGTGTCAAAGACAGGACCAGGAGGATGAATTTCTGTTCTATCATCCGCATGTGTGTCACCTCTTCCGTTCACCAGGTTCACTCAGCCTGCATGGATTTGCCTGGTCAGTTCCAATCTTACTGGCAGCAGTCCTGGCCAATTCGAGCTGATAGGTCTGCATTAGGTCCCTGAGGAAAACAAGGGTGACCAGAAGCAGCGGTGCCAGGACAAGCAGCAAAAAACCGAGGCGGGTGCCGAGAAAACCGATCAGGAGACCCAGAAACCCTGTCTGTCCCATAACCAGAACCACTTTGCCGATCACATTTTCGGGGCTGACGAGATAAGGATCAGGCCCTGGATTCGCATCACCCTGGGTCTGGTACCAGTTCGTGCCTTCCTGTTGGACTTGGCCAATGACCCGGTGTGTATTGGGCAGACCGAGGATGACCCCCTCTGGCGAGTGGAATGTTATGATATCGCCGATGGTGATGTCTGTCTTGCGCTTCTGGACCACCAGGATGGAGCCGGTGGGGATGGCCGGTTCCATGCTGCCGGTTTT
Organism: Spirochaetia bacterium; assembly: GCA_009930195.1. Taxonomy (GTDB): domain Bacteria; phylum Spirochaetota; class Spirochaetia; order Sphaerochaetales; family Sphaerochaetaceae; genus Sphaerochaeta. The sequence continues at coordinate 1,235 of RZYT01000373.1, forward strand.
GACATAGAACAGGCGGTATCCAAAGAAGGAGACCTGCCTGGTGGTCACCGTCTGGAAAAGCACGGCAAAGCAGACTATCGTGCTGATCACGAGCCCCGCAGACACAAAAAGGGAAGCGGTCTGGCGAATCGGATGGGTTTTTGCTGCCTTGCTAGTCACGATTTTCTCCATTAAGCCTGAGGATCTGGCTGATCTTCTTGCCCAGTCTGGCCAGGTCAAAGCTCGATCGGACCGTGTTTTGTGGTATATCAACCTCTGCTGGAGCGTCCACGTCCGGCAAATCTGGCCTGTCCGGCGCAATCAGGACCGGCTCAGGTTCAATTGCCACCAAGACCGAAGGCGCCGTGGTTGCAGGTTTTTGTTCAACAGCCTGGACAGTTGCCTGGCTCAAATCCACGGCGGTCAGGACTGCTGCTTGCTCCTGTGCGAGAGCTGCTTTCTTGGCCCGGGCTTCCGCCTTCTCCTGAGCGATTGCATCTTTGGCTGCCTTGTCTGCTATCTTCTTTTTTTCTTTTTCGTGGGCAGTCTTTTCAATTGCGATCTCCTTTTCCTTCTGCTGTCGGGCTTTTTGCCGTTCTATCGCGCGTTTCTTCTGGGCGAGACTTTTTTGTCGCTCTTTTTCCTTGGCCTTGCGGACAATGGCTTTCTG
>RZYT01000374.1 GCA_009930195.1 Spirochaetia bacterium
GGTATGACTATCTGTACAGCGACAGCGAACTGAAAGCCCTGCTGGAACGGGTTCTCTCACTGACTGTAGGGTCGCAAACGATCCTGGTGTACTTCAACAACCATCGCAGGGGACAGGCGGTTGCCAATGCCAAGCATCTCAGAGAGTTGCTTGCGGCAAGCGGAGGTGAGGCATGCATGAGTCAGAAGCAAGCATTGTCCACGTCAACATAACAGACTTCGCTGCAGCGGTTGCCATCGCAAAGCAGCCGCGTCTTGCAACCCGTCCGTTCGCCATAGCCCTCGAAGGTTCAGCAAGGAGGGTGGTCATCACAGCCTCCCGCAAGGCTTGGGAGGAGGGCATCCGCGCCGGCATGCCGGTCAGTACAGCCCAGCGCATGCTTCCCGCTCTGGAAGTACTGCCTCCCGACACCCAATCGGCGGCCAAGGCTGACAGCGCCATTGCCTCCCTGGTGGCATCCTACTCGCCTGACATCCAGTGCGACAAAGGCGGACATGTCTATCTGGACATGAAGGGAACAGGCCGCCTCTTCGGTCCTGTGATGGACAGCGCCCTGAAAATTCGCAAGGAGATCCGCGAACAGCTTGGCCTTGAAGGTGCGGTGGCCGTAGCCTCAAACAAGCTGGTGGCGAAAATCGGGACGAGGGCGATCAGACCCTGTGGGTTGGCCCACATCCGTGAGGGTGAGGAAGCCTCGTTTCTGGCCAGCCAGGATGTCGGTCTGCTCTCGGGGGTGGGAAGTGCCATCGCCAGGCTGCTGGAGGTGGCAGGCATCACCCAGATCGGCCAGATAGCAGCCCTGGACGACAACCAGATCATTGCCTTTCTCGGCAGACGCGGGCTCGCCCTGCGCGACGCCGCCCGCGGCTTGGACACCTCATCACTGCAAAAAGGAGTGATGAACAAGCGCTTCATTCTGCGAAAGGTCAACTTCTCTGAGCCGATTCTCAGTCTTGACGAGCTCAAGGCCGCCGTGTTCGCATCAGCCGAAGATGCCGCCCTGCAGATGAGAATGGAGAGCATGGGCTGCCAGGCGGTCCACATCATGCTCTTTTGGAGTGACGGAAGAACCAGTGAGGCAACCAGGCGGACCAAGGGACAGTGGGTATACGACCATGAGATAGAGACCTCGCTCTTTCAGGCGGCAATGCAGGCGATGGGACGCAGGGTCAGGCTTTTAGCCTTCACCATCAAGCTGTTTGAATTGGGACCGGTATTCGGACAAACAGACCTGTTCATCCCCGATGTCCTGCAGAAACAGCAATCGCTGCAACACTCAATCGACGAGGTACGCCAAAGGTTCGGGCCGGGCATCCTCACCCATGCAACGGCCCTTTGCCATGGAAACTAGGCTTTCCATTACAACCAGTTACTCCCTCTTGTGGGGGACCATGCAGCCAAGGCTTCTGTTCGACAGGCTCAAGCAATGGAATGTGAAAAAGGTCGCCGTAACCGACCGGGACAGCCTCTGCGGGTACCCTGCCTGCAGGGAGGAAGCCCAGCGGTGCGATATCGAGCTCATCTGTGCAGCAGCCCTGACTGAAGGAGATGGCGAAATCCATGCCTTCGTGCAGAATCAGAAGGGGTATGAGAAGCTGTGCCTGCTGCTTACCAAGCGTGCAGAAGATGGTGCCTTCTCCTACCTTCCCTCCTTGCTTGCAGACAGCGAGGGGCTTGTGCTTGCCACAAGCAGCCCGACCCTGCTCGCAACGCTTGCCAAAAGCAAGGCCGACCTGTATGCAGCTGTCACCCCGTCCTGTCTTGCCTCCGTTCAGACTGCGCGAAGACTCGGTCTTCGCCTGCTTGCCTGTGATGATGCCCTGCTGCTGGAAAAAGAGGACGAGGAGGTCCATCGCATCCTGCGTTGCATGGCCTTGCAC
>RZYT01000375.1 GCA_009930195.1 Spirochaetia bacterium
GCTCGTCCATGTACTCGACCAGATGCCAGTTGTCCCTCGGATTTATCTGCCAGGGACTGCGTATCTCATAGCGCTCCCAACGCTCGGATGAGCTGTAGGCCTCGTAGAAGAAGCCTTGCTTTCCGTTTGGGGTGCTGATGGCAAAAAGCTCAGCATCGGAGTTGTCGGTGAGCATGGGCCGCACACCGCTCTTGTAGACCACGTCGGGGATACGGCTGGCCTCATCGAGCACGATGGTCCTCGGCCTCGAGTAGCCGCGTGCCGATCGCTCGGTTGCCGGGATTACCAGAATGCGGCTCTTGTTGGCCAGCGCTATCTCGTCCTGGCTGTCTCGCTTGATATCTGGGTACGACGGGTCAGATGCGATGAACTCCTTGACCTTGAGGATGTCCTCGATGGCCTGCGCCTCTGTGGGTGCGAGGATGATGCTCAGCGACTTGGGGTAGTACTTGGCAGTGTGACAGGGGACCGATGATACGATGGTCGACTTGCCGCTCTGCCTGCTGCCGTTGATGATCTTGCGCTTGTGCTGGCTCTTGAGCACCTGCGACTGCCACTCGAAGGGCTTCCATCCGAGGGCGGCGATGTAGTGGCTTCTGGAGAGCCCGTAGAGCACCTGCTGTGCTACGAATCGCTTGGATTCCTCACGCGTCATGGGTAAGTCCCTCCACGATGCGCTGGACCACTGCAGGGTCGGCCACCTCACGCTGGATGATCTGGATGACGTTGCTGGCAAGGTGCGTGTTCATGTTGATGTTCACGTCCACGTTGGTCACTTCCTTGACCACGCCTGCGATCTTGCTGAGGGTCTCCAGCTGCTTGTTCAGCGTCTGGGCCGTCATAAGGATGAGCTGCCTCGGATCCGTGCGCTTGCTGTTGACCTCGATGGCCTCACGCCGCTTGCCCATGACGTCGTCGATAAGCTTCTGCAGGTTGTCCTTTTTCTTGACTGTGCGCTCGTTTCCTTCTGCATCCTCGTAGTACTCGTAGTAGATCACCTGCAGCTCGTTGGCTCTGTCCTCCAGGTTGTACCGGCTGTGGTCGGTGGGATCTGTGAGCCAATCATTGCAGGCATCGTACATTTTCTGCACGTTTACAATGGTGTCCTCAACTCTGGAAAGCAACGCAGCTCCGTCGTAATCCCCTTTAGCCAAAGCCTTTGCGGCGTTGTGTCTCAATCGTTGTGATGCATATCGTTGCACGGAACCGAAACTCAATCCGAATTCATCCGCAATCTTGTCATAGGGCACTTGGTTTATAAGTGCCCTCACAATTGCGTTTTTTTTGGGATGTTGCTCGATTCTGAAAACGTTAGCCATTCTTAGAAAGCCTCCCATTCTGAGCAGTTGTCGACCAGGTCGTAGGAGAACTTCCACTCGGGGCAGGGGATGGAAGGAGCCGATGCATAGACGGCAAACGGGGGCTGGAAAAGGGGTTTCACTATCCTGCACTGCCTGATTCCTCGAGGCAGCTCGACGGTGAATATCTCCTTGGTGATCGCCTTGCGGGTCCTGCTGTTTCCGGCGGCCTCGTCGTAGTCCTCAAACAACCTTGCGCTGTCTGCTGTCAGCATCTGCAATTCTCCTCTTGCTCTTGCGCCTCACTGCGGCGCTTATGATCTTGCCGGTCTGGGTGTCGTACACCTCGACCAGTCTCTTGCCTACAAGCCTCGTGTCGTACGGACAGTCATCGGGTATGTCGAACATGGAAAACCCGTCCAGGCATCCTCCTGCGTGTACGAGATATTTGAGTTGTTCCAAGCTCACGCCGTGGAATTCAGCGCACTCTGTGATGCTGTCCCACTCGATAACCTCCCGACCTCGGAACTCATCGACGGGCAATTGATTCGCTGCGTACTCAGCCATGAC
>RZYT01000376.1 GCA_009930195.1 Spirochaetia bacterium
GTCCATCGGAGGCTTCGCCACTTCCGTAGGGCCAGTCTGCTGTTTATGCTTGCCTACATTGCAGGTACCATATTGCAGGCATTGGGCATCGCCCAATACACGGACTATTTGTTGGGCAGCGGTCTGGCACTGGCCTTGTTCCTGATCAGTCTCTTCGGCTGCCTCCTGTATGAGTACATCAAGGGAAATTCCAGACTCAGCTCTTTCCTGCTGGCCATGGGCTTCCTGCTCTTCTCCATCCTTGCCGAAGTGGTTCTGCTTGCCATGAATATCAGTCTCGAGAGCGCAGTCATTCTCCACTCCGGCATGGCCTTGGCAGCTGTGGTACTCTTTTGGCACAGCGTGACCTTGGTGCGCCAGAAAACCGAGGGGCTGCTCAAGGAACAGATGCTGCTGGAGATGGCCTACACCGATGCACTGACCGCCGTCGGCAACCGGGCATCGTATGAACGGGAACTGGAGCGCATTGCCCAGACCTCCCATCTGGAACCGTTGGGGGTGCTGATGATGGACATCAACGATCTGAAACTCATCAACGACCGGGAAGGACATAAAGCAGGAGACCTGATCCTCAAGGACTTCTCCGAACGGCTTGTCCGCCTGTTGCCGCATCAGGCAAAGACCTTTCGCTACGGAGGCGATGAATTCCTTTCCATCATCCCTTCTGTTACGGAAACAGGGATCCAGAATCTTGCAGATACCGTGCTGACCTACTTCTCCACCTCATCAAAAGTCACCTATCAGGTGGCGGTGGGATCTGCCATCTACATCCCAAAGAAAAAGGAGAAGTTTGCCAGCATCGTCAGTAGGGCTGATGATGCCATGTATCGATGCAAAGCTGAGATGAAGTGCAAGAAAGCCTGAACCTTGACCAGAAGCGAGGAATTCGCCACGCTGGGATCAGGAGATTTTCATGAAACGATTGCTACTCATTACGCTTTTCTGCTTCAGCTTCAGCATGCTCTGGGCACAAACCAATCTCAATGGCTCAACCGGGTATCTGGTGGTGAGCAGTGCCGAAATCACCAAAAGCACCAATTCACCGGCAGTGACCACCGCCTACTCTGCAACCTTCAGCAAAGAGAAAGTGGCACATATTCCCTCTGTCTTGCTCTCGTTCAAGGATACGTTTGAAACCAGCCTTGCCGTGGACATTGCACAAGACACCGACCTGTTGGTCAATGCCAAGTGGAGGTTCGCCCAAAAGGGGACGACAAGCTTTGCCGTAGGTCTGTTGGGCCAGATAAGTTCCGTTTCGCTTGGCAACCAGGCTGCATTGCAGATTTATGCGGCCTCAACCTTCGAAAGCTCAATCATGGACAGGCCTTCCAAAACAACAATCCTGCTCGGATACTCCGTGCAGAAGGAGATGAACAGCAACATCAACTTTGCCCTGGCCTTCCAGACCCCTTTCTTTGCCGAAACCTTCCATGACAAGGTGGTGTTCCTGCTGGACTTCGGAAACGTAAGCTACAGTGCCACCCCGTCATTCTCCAATGCCGATGATCGGGGCTTGGTGAATGTGGGGTTGCGCCTGATTCCGTTTGAACTGGTGAAATCGGTGCATCTGGGGCTGGAATTGCGCGCTCTGGATCTCTTCGACCATGAGGGAAGAGCCTTGAGCCTGGGGGCAGCCATCTCCTTCCAACCCAACTGACCTACTCGATCTCCACCACCTTGATCATATTGGTCTTGCCGGAGCTTCCTACCGGAACCCCTGCGGTAATGACCACAGTCTCCCCTTGCTTGACCAGACCATGTTCCTGCAGGTACTCGGGAGCATATGCGAGGAGCTGATCAACCGATTCCTGGGGATCGATCAGGATCGGGGTGACACCCCAGGAGAGGGCAAGATACCG
>RZYT01000377.1 GCA_009930195.1 Spirochaetia bacterium
CATCGTCTACGTATTTGTTGGTTGCGCTGGGGTGTGGATAGGCCTCCAACCTCTACTGGCAGCTTCTTGATGCAACGCCATCTGTTTTGTATACTGAACAAACCAAGGACAAGGAGAAAATCGATACGATGAAGAACTGAAGAATAGATTGGAGTGCACATCATTCTTTTTGTGCGTCACCTCGTTCTCATTCTTCTCTCATCCTATCAGTATGACCGTGTGTGACGCCTCACCTAGGAGGCAAAATGAATACCCAACCCTTGGAATTCCACCAAGTAACCTATCATTATCCCGAACAGACCTTGGATCTTTTCCAAGATCTTTCGCTATCTCTTGCGCCAGTCTGGACCGCCGTCATCGGTGCCAATGGGGGCGGAAAGAGTACCTTTCTTCAGTTGGCTTGCGGCCTGCTTGCACCACTCGGAGGTGTAGTACAGCATCCAAGTCATTGCATCTACGTTCCCCAGCGCACTGAAGAAATCCCCCCAACCTACGAGGAGTTCGCGTATGCCTATGATGCTGAGGCATGCAGGCTGCACGGCCGCCTGCACCTTGGGCGTGACTATCTCGATCGTTGGGATACGCTCAGTGAAGGAGAGCGCAAGCGAGCACAGATCGGCTGGGCCCTTTACCAGGAGAGTGACATGCTGTGCATCGATGAGCCTTCCAACCATCTGGATAGGGAAGCAATGCTCTGTGTCCTTCAGTCTCTGAAGGAGTACCGCTCACTTGCCCTCTTGGTAAGTCATGACCTGGAGCTTCTGGATGCCCTCTGCAGCCAAACCGTACAAGTTCATGCCCCTCTGGTTTCCAAATTCACGTGCGCGCCCTCTCTTGCCATGGAGGAGACAAGCCGGATGCATCACTCCCTGCTTGTCTCATACCAGCAGCATGCAAAACGGGAGGCAAAACTGAGACAGGAGAAAAGAACCCGTGCAGCTCATGCTGCGAAGCAGGATACGATGAACACCAAGCGAAACATCGATCCCAAGGACCACGATGCGAAGGGGCGCATTGATGGGGTGAGGGTCAGTGGAAAAGACAAAGTTGCAGGAAAACTATCCAATCAGCTGAATGCCAGGCTGAAGCGTACGGAGCAAGATGGAAGCCTGCTTGCAGGAAGCCTGGCGAATCAGTCTCTATTGAATCTTCGGAAAGATCTCGATGGCATAACCGTACAGGGATCAAAAGCTTGCAGAAACACCTTGGTACGGATGGACGCTTGCGCACTTGAAATGGGTCCCATCCGTCGCCTGCATCTTCCTTCCATGGAACTATCCAACACACAGCGTGTAGCAGTCAGAGGACCCAATGGGGTGGGAAAGAGTACTCTGCTCAAGCATCTTGCCACCCTTCTGGACCAAAGCACCATCCGATACTGGCAGCTGGAACAAGAACTGGGTAAGGAGGAGAGCCTCTCCTGGTTTGCAAGGTTCCAGGATCTGGATTCAAGTGCCAAAGGGGAAATTGTCTCATCGGTGGTTCGTCTGGGCAGTGACAGCAACCTGTTTTTGGGGTCGGCGCTTCCAAGTCCCGGAGAAATGCGCAAACTTTTGATAGCGTGGGCACTGCAGGAAAGCTGCGAGCTCATCATTCTTGATGAACCTACCAATCATCTTGATCTCCCGTCACGTCTGGCATTGCAGCAAGCACTTTCCGTTTTTCCAGGCGCCCTGATTCTGGTAAGTCACGACCAACGGTTTCTGGAAGGTCTGTGTACGAGCTGGTGGGATCTTGCATGGGATGCTCAGAAGGGTGATTCATTTCTCAGCATCCATTGACAAGGATGTGATGCTTTCTTATTATATAGACAAACATCAATATGAGAGGACCTCATGGAAGACATGCAGATAT
>RZYT01000378.1 GCA_009930195.1 Spirochaetia bacterium
CTGATCTACGGCTTGCTCGAGGGAAGAAGTCCGGAGGATGCACTGCGACTGGGCTGGGCCCATGGAGCTCTGCTCACCAGCTATCCCGGAGATACCACCATGGCCACCCTGGCCCAGGTGGAAGCACTTGCCCAAGGCGGCAGTGCACGCATACAGAGGTAAGAGATGAAAGCATTGGTGCTCACCGAATACAAGAAGCTCGAACTGAAAGAGGTGGACAAGCCCGTCATCACATCCCCCACCCAGGTACTGGTCCGCATCAAGGCGGCCTCCATCTGCGGCAGTGATGTGCACGGTTTCGACGGCTCCACCGGAAGACGCAGGCCTCCGATCATCATGGGTCATGAGGGAAGCGGCATCATTGAGGAAGTGGGCTCGTTGGTCACGCACTACAAGGTGGGCGACCGGGTTACCTTCGACTCCACCATCTACTGCGGAAGCTGCAGCTACTGCAGGGAGGGGCTGTTCAACCTGTGCGACAACAGACGCGTCCTGGGTGTAAGCTGCGAGGAGTACCGTCAGGATGGCATCTTCGCCGAGTACGCACTCATTGAGGAGCGGGTGCTCTTCCGCCTTCCCGACGATTTGGATTTTGTCCAGGCTGCTATGGCAGAGCCTGCCGGAGTGGCAGCCCATGCCATCTCCCTAGCCTCTCCAAAGCTGGGTGAGGATGTGGCGGTGGTGGGATCGGGCTTGATCGGCCTTCTGTTGATCAAGCTGCTCAGGACGAAGACCAGCGGCAAGATCATAGCCATCGAGATGGATGAGAACAGAAGAAAGACTGCGCTCGCATCAGGCGCCGACCTTGCCTTCGATCCTGCCGATCCGCTTCTCATGGAAAAGGTTTCCCAGGCAACCCACTCCCAGATGCTGGGCCTGGTGTATGAGGCGGTGGGGGCGACCGATCCGATCAACACCGCAATCAGATTGGTACGCAAGGGAGGCACGGTTGTGCTGGTGGGCAATATCCGTCCTACCATTGAGTTACCGCTGCAAAGTGTGGTGACCCGACAGATCAAGGTCCAGGGTTCGTGCGCGATTAACGGCGAATACCCGACCGTTCTGAGAATGATGGCTGACAAGCACCTGGTGGTGAGCGATCTCATCAGCAAGGTAGCTCCCCTTGAAGAGGGGAATCTGTGGTTCAATAAGCTCTACAACCGGGAAGACAACTTGTTGAAGGTTGTCCTGGTCCCGTAACACACAAGAAGAAGGAACGCATGGTACGATACGCATTGATGGGGTATGGGAAGGTCTCCCAGCTCCACGCAAAAGCCCTGAAGGAGGCCAAGGACAGCACCTTGGTCGCAGTCTGGGGCAGAGACAAGGAGAAGGCAAACGCTTTTGCCGACCAGTGGGGCATCCTCCCCTTCACCGATGTACAGGAGATGGTTACCCAAGCGAACGTGGATGCGGTGATCATCACCACCCCCCATCCGCTGCACAAGGAGCATGCCATCCTTGCCCTCAAGGCAGGAGCCCACGTCCTGGTGGAGAAGCCGATGGCCCTCACCGTCGAAGCGTGTGATGCCATGATTGAAACGGCAGAGCAGGAGAAGAAACACCTTGCCGTGATCAGCCAGCGGCGCTGGTACCCTGCCTGCAGGAGAATCCGTGACGCCATCGATACGGGCAAGCTGGGAAAGCCGATGATCGGACAGGTGACAATGCTCGGCTGGCGCGACGAGGAGTACTACAAGAGTGACCCTTGGCGTGGCAGTTGGGACAAGGAAGGTGGCGGGGTGCTGATAAACCAGGCTCCTCACCAACTTGACCTGCTCCATTGGTTCCTGGGCGAAGTGAAAGAGGTGTATGCCCAGTGGGACAACCTCAACCACCCCTATAT
>RZYT01000086.1 GCA_009930195.1 Spirochaetia bacterium
AGTCTTCAGGAGAAAGCGCTTAGGCATACTTGACACACCTGCCGTCTTTCGGGCATTCTAGTGCAGGTGAATATGAACCCAGTAATCGGGAAGGGGGGTGATTTTATATATGGCATTCGTAAAAGTAGACGACAATGAGCCTCTTGAAAAGTCGATCAAGCGTTTCAAGCGCATGGTTGAGAAGGAAGGCATCATCCGCGAATGGAAGAAGCGGGAGTACTTTGAAAAGCCCTCCACCATCCTCAACAGGAAGAAGAAAGCTCTTGCACGCAAGCAGATGAAGAAGGTGCGCAAGCTCCATGTTTCAAAGGGCTATTGATTTTCATACACGCCGCCGGGACTCCGGCGGTTTTTCTTTTCGCTGATAACCGACCTTTGCAAACTCTTATCAAAACCCCTCCAATTCTTCTTATTCGGAAACATTTGGAGGGAATTTTTATAAATACGTCAGAAATCGCAAAATAAATTAGACAAAAGGCACTTTTTTGGTGTATTATTTCCTCAGAAGATTGTAAAGGGGCTTTCCAGCCCATCATATTGCAAAGAGAGGAATGTAAAACCATGCTTATTCTCATTTCTGACGCCTTTGACTCTTCGCTTCCCGAACGTTTGTCCGTTTTTGGTGAAGTGACCTCCGACAAGAACCGCCTCAGCGAAGCCGAAGTGGTATTGGTACGCAGCAAGACCAAATGCACCAAGGAGTACATCGACCAGGCTCCCAAGCTGAAGTTGATCATCCGTGGTGGCGTCGGCATCGACAACATCGACAAGGTCTATGCGGAAAGCAAAGGGATCATCGTACGCAACACTCCCAAGTCCTCTGCCATTGCAGTTGCTGAGCTTGCGTTCTCATTGATGCTGAGCACCCCCAACAACCTGGTTGCCTACCACAATGGTATGAAGCAGGGCGAGTGGCTGAAGAATCTCAAGCGCACCGAGCTCTACGGAAAGACCCTGTGCCTGTTCGGCATCGGCAATATTGCAAGCAAGGTCGCAGAACGCGCCAAGGCTTTCGGCATGAAGGTTGTGGCTTTTGACAAGTATGTCTCCTCCTCGCCTGTTGCCGAGATGGTGGCAACTCCTGAGCTGGCTGTTGCGGATGCAGATTACATCTCCCTGCACCTTCCGCTTACCGATGAGACCCGCGGCATGGTCAACAAGGCTTTGATCAGCCACTGCAAGAAGAGCCCGGTTGTCATCAACACCGGTCGTGGACTTTGTGTGGACGCCGATGACATGGTCTCAATGCTCAGCGAGGGTTCTGTGAGCTGGTACTGCACCGATGTCTATCCCTCCGATCCCCCGAGCCCGGATTATCCGATTCTCGGCTGCGAGAGGGTGACCCTCACTCCGCACGTCGGAGCAAACAGCGAAGAGAATCTTGCTCGCATCGGCGAGGAGACCTTTGACATCATTGATGAACTGAAGAAGGGAGGAAAAATCTGATGGAACGGAAGAAGAATTATTTTGCAGGTCCCTCGGTAATGCCTGTTGAGGTATTGGAGCAGCTGCGCGACCAGATGGTCGAATACAACAATCAGGGCTTGTCCATGATCGAGGCAAGCCATCGCGGTGGCATGTTCGAGTCAATGTATGACGAGTGCCTGGGTCTCTTCAGGGAGCTTTTGGGCATCAGCGATGAGTATGATGTCTACTTCCTCGGCGGTGGCGCCACCTTGCAGTTCACCATGATCCCGATGAACTTCCTCCGCCCCGGTACGGTCGCTGACTACATCCGCAGCGGCACCTGGGCCAACAAGGCTGCTGACGATGCCGCCAAGCTTGGTCAGGTCAACTACTACTATGACGGAAAGGCAAACAAGTACACCTCCTTGCCTGATGCCAAGACGGTCAAACCCAGTGCCAATTCCAGCTACCTGTACCTCTGCTCGAACGAGACGATCGGGGGAATCGAATGGCAGGACTTCCCTGATACCGGGGACGTTCCCCTCATCGGTGACATGTCCAGCGATATCTTCAGCCGCCCGGTCGACGTGAACAAGTTCGACATGATCTATGGAGGTGTGCAGAAGAACCTCGGTCCTGCCGGTGCTACCTTCATCATCATGAAGAAGAGCATGCTGGAGAAGCAGAACACAAACCTGACCGCATACATGGATTACTCACTGCATGCCAAGGAAAAGGGCTTGTACAATACTCCTCCCGTCTTCTCCATCTGGGCTGTGAAGCTCGTGCTTGAGTGGATCAAGAAGAATGGCGGAACCGAAGGAATGCAGAAGCGTGCAATCGAGAAGAGTGGCATTCTGTACAAGACCATCGACTCCTCTCCGTTCTTCCGCAGTCCTGTCGACCCGACCTTCCGTTCCAAGATGAACATTGTCTTCAGACTTCCCAGTGAGGAACTTGAGGCCAAGTTCGTTGACGAAGCGAAGAAGTTGGGCATGCTTGGTCTGAAGGGCCATCGCTCCGTCGGCGGTTTGCGGGCAAGCTTGTACAACGCACTTCCCGTCGAGGATGTGGTTGCTCTGGCCGAGTTCATGAAAGAGTTCGAACGGAAGAATGGGTAGGCCGGCATGAAAGTGAAGATGGACGATACGAACAAAGCGATCATTCGGCAACTGTGTGATGGAAGAAAGCCCTTCAGCGCAATCGCTGAGGAGCTGAGCATCACCGAGAACACTGTTCGCGCACGTGTCAACAAGCTGATTGATGAAGGGGTTCTGCAGATCTCCGGCCTCATCAACCCTGAGACCATTCCTGGTTTGCAGGTGGTCATGATGGGGGTGAAGCTGAAGACACTTGATCTGGAGCGAAAAGCCAAGGAGTTCAGTGAACTCAGGGGTGTGATCTCCGCAGCGGTGGTTACCGGTCGTTATGATCTCATTGTCCAGCTTGTGCTTTCCGAAGAAGAAGGGTTGAGTCTTCTTGATTTCTTCAAGTTTGAATTGGATAAGATCAGCGAGATTTCCGAGGTCGAGACGTTTGTGGTATACCAATCCCACAACCTCAAGATTCCCTATATTCTCTGATCTTTTGCAGATTTCTGCTGTACTGGGGTGCCTTTCGGGGCACCCTTTCTTTATGCCAATTGCTCAAGGTGTCTGGAGAATTGATTTCTTTCATGCTATACTGGGGCAGACTGTGCCGGTAGGCACATTTTACCTTTGTTTTTGAGGAGCATTCTATGGCAGACCTGTCTACATCATATCTCGGATTGAAGCTGAAAAACCCCCTGATCGCAGGAAGCAGTCCCCTTACCGCCTCCCTTGACAATCTGAAGCGTTGTGAGGACGCAGGGATGTCTGCAGTGGTGCTGAAGTCGATATTCGAAGAACAGATCGAGATGGACGGGGAGTCTGCCGCTGACCTCAATGATGCGTATCTGACCCATGCCGATGCCTATGGTTTCATGAAGAGTGCCTCCATGGAGCGACATATCGACGCATATCTGACACTGCTTGAGGATGCAAAGCGCACCTTGGAGATTCCTGTCATTGCCTCCATCAACTGCCGCCAAAGCGGCAACTGGATTGAGTATGCCAACCGCTTTGCAGCATGTGGAGCCGATGCCATCGAGCTCAACCACTATGTGGTGGCTGCTGATGTGGAAGTGGAAGGTGCTGCCATCGAGAAGGAGTACCTCTCCTTGGTCAAGGCTGCTCGCAAGCAGATCAAACTGCCGCTCAGTCTCAAGATGGGCTCTTCATTCTCTTCACTTGCACATATGATGCGCAAGTTTGATGAGCTCTCCATCGATGGCGTGGTGCTCTTCAACCGTTTCTACAGTCCTGACATTGATATCAACAAGATGACCTTGGTGCCTGCCCAGATGCTGAGCAGCAAGGATGAGTATGCTCTTTCCCTCAGGTGGACCGCACTGATGAGTGATGAGGTTCGCTACGATATCTGTGCTTCCACCGGCATTTATAGTGGCAGCACTGTGATCAAGCAGTTGCTTGCCGGGGCCAAGGCTGTCCAGCTGTGCTCCGTTCTCCTCAAGCAGGGCCTGGGCTCTGTTGCCAAAATCGAGGAGGAATTGACAGAATGGATGGATTCGCATGCTTACTCCAGGATTGCCGACTTCAACGGAAAACTTGCACAGGAACGAATGAGCGACCCCGCCAAGTGGGAACGTGTGCAGTACATGAAGTCAATTCTGGACGCACAAAAGGGTTGACCTATGGATTTGACACAGTATAAGGATATCGCCCCCTATCGGGGGCAGGATGTTCGTGACGCCATCACACGCGTTCTTGCGAACAAGGATGCCATTCACAAGATACTTGCCTCGGTAGGGCCTGCAGAAACGGAGGAACAGCAGAAGCTGCTTTCCCAGTATGCCGACCACATCGTGAAGAACCTCGAGCAAGTGACCAATTATGATGAGTTCCAGAAGTATATCACTGCAGGAATCTTTCTTCCTGCGATCATCCAGAAGAGCGTCGATACCTTCAGCTTCAGTGGAATGGAGCACACCACCAAGGAGCAGTCGTACCTGTTCATGAGCAATCATCGGGATATCGTGCTCGACTGTGCCCTGATCGACATGGCTCTCCTGAAGGGTGACAGGATGCTCTGCGAGATGGCCATTGGGGACAATCTGCTCACCAACCAGTTTGTCACCGACCTCTTCAAGCTCAACGGTGGTGTAACGGTCAAGCGGACGCTTCCCATGCGCGAGAAATACTTGGAATCGATTCGCCTCAGCTCCTATTTTGTTGAGCTGATCACCGAAGAGAACAAGTCCATCTGGGTTGCCCAGAAGAGCGGGAGGGCAAAGGACGGGCTGGATGTAACCACTCCTGCAATCATCAAGATGCTCCATCTCTCGCAAAAGTCGAAGGGCATCTCCTTCAGTGAGGTGGTGAACAGCTGTCGGATCGTTCCTGTTGCAGTCAGCTATGAGTATGATCCCTGTGATTTGATCAAGGCAGGGGAGGAAGTTGCCAGACTCAGTCGGGGCGAACATGCAAAGAAGCGTTATGAGGACCTCATTTCCATCTCCCGTGGTATGAAAGGCCACAAGGGCAATGTGCATATTGCCTTCGGCAAACCGATCGCAGGGGAGTTCGAAAACTCCGAGCAGGTTGCCCAGGAGGTGGATCGCCAGATCCATACACTGTATCGTCTCTGGCCGACCAATCTGTTCGCGTACGACTATCTTGAGAACAGCACCCGCTTCGCTTCTTCCTATCAGGATTTCGACAAGGAAGCGTTCCTGTATCGCTTCAAGGGAGTCCGTGAGGACGTGCGTGCCTTCGCGCTCAACGCCTATGCCAACCCTGTCAGGTCCTATCTTGCGGCTCAGCAATCCTAAGCGGAGCGTTGCTCTCCTGCTCCTCCTGTGCTTGTTTCTCTGTTCTTGCAGTCGGGAGGAGCTTAGGTTGCTGAACGTTGCCTCACGTGTGCATCGCCTGATTGATGTGCCTTCCAACGTGCAGACTTCCACGCTGAACATTTCGTTCACCCTCGCCTCTGAAAGCAAGACGGTGCAGGTGCAGGTGAAAACCCCGGACAAGCAGCAGCAATGGATTGTTGCTGCTGAGGCTGATGAGGAAGGCAACTACCACCTACCGCCTCTCTCGCTTGGTGCAGGCATCGATCTGCCCGCCGGTTCCTACACCATGGATGTGTTGCACAAGGATGGGCAAACCCTTGCCGAATCCCTTGCCGTCACCATCCCGAGGACAGCTGTCTCGGATGCAGTAAGCTACGAGCAAAAGACGCGTACTTTGACGGTACGTTCACCGCTGGCCGTCGTTGAGGCATATGATGAAGAGGGAAGCAGGATTGCCCTTGAGGGTGACACTGTCTATGAGATTCCTGCAACCATTCAGCGCCTGCTTGTCGGATTCCCCGAGGAAGGCTTGTTCTTCCGCATCGAACCCTAGGTTCGTCCAACCGCCTTCGCCAGCTCATCCTTTTCCAAGCGCACCACGAATGTTCTCCCGTGGGGACACACCGGTTCCTCCATGCTGAAGACCTTGTCCAGCAGGGCGAGTGCCATCATCCGGTCCACCTTGTCCCCAGCCTTGATGGCTGCATGGCATGCAACGATGGCGTACAAGCCCTTTTCCACTTCCTCGGAATCGCCGGTCATGGTCTGGATGAAGGAGACTACTTCCTTTTCGATCGAGCGGTAGAGCGCAGGGAGACTGAGAACCTGCCATACCAGGTCTTCCTGTCTCTCCAGCTTGATGCCAAGATTCAGATAGACATCCTGATGTTCTGACAGATAGATATCCACATCCCGTTCAACTTCAAAGGGGATGGGGATCATCAGGTTCTGTATCAGCTTCTTCTCCCTGATCTCGTCGAAGAGCAGGCGTTCATGGGCAGCATGCTGGTCGACCAGATAGAGGTTGTCTCCCTTCTGTGCAACCAGGAAGAGATTGAAAGCCTGACCCAGGTATTCGTACGAGGAATCCTGTTTCTGCATCGCCCAGATATCGTCGGTCTCGCTGGAACGGGACGTCTCTACACTCCGGGAGTTTCCCAGGATCTCCCTGGCTTTCTGGAACCACTGTGGATCGACAGGCTTGTGTTGCTCAACCAGGGGGGAAGCGGAGGAGTGCCCTGGAAAACTGTGATGGCTGCTGTACTCATGCTTTGGCTCAAGGGCTGAGAGCAAGGGTTCCTCTTCCGAGCGGATCTCCTGGCTCACCAGTCTGGGAATGGTTCTTCTGACCTGGCTCTGCACCATGGAGACGATCTGATGGTGAATTTCCGCCTTGTTTCTCAGTTTCACCTCACGTTTGGTGGGATGGATGTTGAAGTCGACCAGGGTAGGGTCTACATCGATGAAGAGATAGCAGTAGGGGAACGAGCCTCCCGGCAGCAGTTCGCCGTACCCATAGGTGACCGCTTGTACCAGCGAATACTCATCGACAGGCCGCTTGTTCACAAAGAGCTTGATATGGGACCGATCGCTACGGTACAGGGCAGGGGATGAGCAGACTGCGTACAGGCTGAACCGACCGGCCGTATCATAGAGTTCAATCATCTCAGAAGGAACGATGTTCTGGTTCAAGGCCAAGACATCCAGGATTCTCTGTCGCTTGGTGGCCGGCTGGAGGTCGAGCCGAATTTTCCCATCGCTGAGAAAGCGGAAGGCGACCTCGGGAAAGGCCAGGGCCTTCTCCTGCAGCACCTGCCTGCACATGGTCGCTTCGGTGGACGGACGCTTGAGGAACTGCCTCCGGGCAGGAATTTCCGCAAAGAGCCGTTCGACGGTTACCACGGTTCCCTTGCGTGCCCCACTGGGAAGCACGGCTCCCTTCTTCCCATTGTCTATGGTAATCTGGAATGCATCCTGGTCTTGGCGACCGCTTTCAATGGTGATGGAGGAGACAGCAGCAATGCTGTACAGGGCTTCCCCCCTGAACCCCATGGTCTGGATGTGGTAGAGGTCATCGAGCTCACGGACCTTGCTGGTGGCGTGGCTCTCGCAGAGGAGGGGAAGATCTTCCTTGTCGATGCCTTCCCCATCATCCATGAGCTTGATCTGCTCAAGACCTCCATCGACAACACTTGCCACCAACGTGGTGGCTCCGGCATCGAGGGCGTTGTCCAGAAGTTCGCGAAGTACGGAAGCAGGTCGTTCAATGACTTCCCCGGCAGCAATACGCTGTGCTACCAAGCTGTCAAGCAGTTTGATTCTCATAGCAAGACTCTAGCACAGAAGCGGAACAAGCGCAAAACCTTCGCCTCAGATTGTCTTCTGAAGATTCAGCTTTGCCTGGAGGCTCAGCATGGGAATATCCACGCTGGTGCTGGTGATAGGATAGCTGGCCTTTGCAAGCAGGGTGAAAGGCTCGAACTCCATGCTGGCATAGAGATAGCTGGTGGAGTAGTTGCCGCCGAGCAGGCTGGGCACATCTGCACTTCCCCCAATGACTGAGGAAAGCGTATCGAACAGGCCAAGGAAGGAGAGCCCGACGCCAAATTCCAAACGGTCTTTGGCATAGGCAAAGGTGAACTGGCTGTAGTCGGCCTGATGGGCAGTACTCAGCTTGGCGATGCCAAAGGAACTGCTGACCGGGAGGTTGTACAAGGCTCTGGCTTGCATGACCTTTCCGGTGTAGTGCACATCGACCAAAAGATCGAAGGCAGCGTCATAGCTGGTGTCTACGGATGAGTAGGCAAAGTCGTTGACCAGAAGGCTCTGGTTCTTGCCTTCGGTGATGGAGGCGATCATGCGGGCCTCCACATCTTGATGCTTGAGCAGGAAACCGGCACCCAAGAGATGGTTGGGGAACAAGGTGGCGACACTGGTGTCGACCAAGGCATCGAAATCGAGGGTGGGATAGGTCGGGAGATAACTGTTGGCGATCAGAAGCGCATTCAGATTGGTGGTTCTGGTATTGATGATCGGAAAACTGAAACTCAACAGTGGGTAGAGATCGATGGTTGCAGGAGTCCTGTCAATTTTTGCCAGTGCTCCGATGGCTATTCCCAGCGGATAGTCGCCAGGGAGGGTGAACTCGAGCAGGGAAGATCCGAACTGGTGTCTGCCGGCAAGCAACTCGGAGAGATAGAGGTCATCCACGGTGGTGGTGAGACGCAGATTGCCAAGCCTGACCTGATTTTGCAGAACCAGTTTCTCACTCTCGCCAAAGACAGGGGCAGAGAAGGTGGATTGGTCACTGAAAAGGCTTCTGGTGTGATCCATAACCAGATAAAAAGCACTGCTCTGATACCCTATCCTTGCCTGGTCAAAAAAGGTGAAGGCATAGGAGAGCGTCTCCAAAGTTCCTGAGGGAAACTCGGTGATTGAGTTGGAGAAGGTGGTAAAGTCATCCGTATCAGCTGAGAATTGCAGCTTGAGGGCAAAGGGCCCCTTTTCGTAGAACGGTTTGACGGTCAGCATATGATTCAACGCGTTTGCGTTGGGACCATCGAGCAGGAAGCGGTAGGATGTTTCGACGCCCAGCGAACCTTCGATGTCCTGTGCCTGGTCGTCAAATGCGAGGAGGGCTGT